>NZ_JBZXEA010000022.1:0-34082 GCF_058725345.1 Pseudomonas sp. DW-iso17
CACATTTGGGCGGTGTTGCTGTCGGGAGTTGTGCTTGTCGCGATGGCCCTGCAAAACGGTATTCCACATACACCGCCGATCCCTTGTGGGAGCTGTCGAGCTTTAGCAAGGCTGCGAAAGCGGTGCTTCAGGCGATGAAGAGGTTGCCTGTGCCGCCGCCATCGCAGCCTCGCTGGGGCTCGACAGCTCCCACATTTGGGCGGTGTTGCTGTCGGGAGTTGTGCTTGTCGCGATGGCCCTGCAAAACGGTATTCCACATACACCGCCGATCCCTTGTGGGAGCTGTCGAGCTTTAGCAAGGCTGCGAAAGCGGTGCTTCAGGCGATGAAGAGGTTGCCTGTGCCGCCGCCATCGCAGCCTCGCTGGGGCTCGACAGCTCCCACATTTGGGCGGTGTTGCTGTCGGGAGTTGTGCTTGTCGCGATGGCCCTGCAAAGCGGTATTCCACATACACCGCCGATCCCCTGTGGGAGCTGTCGAGCTTTAGCGAGGCTGCGATAGCGGTGGTTCAGGCGATGAGCCTTTCGGCAATGCCGCCATCTGATCAAATTCCGTCTAGGGCTATACTTGCCTCCTTCCAACCAATCGAGAACCCCATGAGCACCTCTCTTTCCCTGACGCCTGCGCGCAAGCCGCTCGCGCCACTGATTGCCTTTATCATCCTGGTGGCGGGCGCGCTGTTCCTGCAAAACATGGTCGGCGCACGCCAGGTGTTGCTGCTGGTGGTCGGCGCCGCGCTGGGCCTGACGCTGTATCACGCGGCCTTCGGCTTCACTTCGGCCTGGCGTGTGTTCATTAATGATCGGCGTGGCGCTGGCTTGCGTGCGCAGATGGTGATGCTGGCGGTGGCGGTGCTGTTGTTTTTCCCGGCGTTGGGCGCGGGCACTTTGTTCGGTCAGCCGGTCGTGGGGCTGGTGGCGCCGGCCGGTGTGTCGGTGGTGTTCGGGGCGTTCATCTTCGGGATCGGCATGCAGCTGGGTGGTGGTTGTGCGTCGGGTACTTTGTTCACCGTGGGCGGCGGTAATGCCCGGATGTTGGTGACGCTGCTGTTCTTTATCTGCGGCTCGTTGATCGCCACCCACCATGTCGACTGGTGGTTTGCACTGCCATCGTTCCCGGCGGTTTCCATTGTCAAAAGTTTCGGTGTGCTGCCGGCGCTGGTCTTGAGCCTGGCGGTGTTCGCGCTGATTGCAGTGGTGACAGTGCGCCTGGAAAAGCGCCGTCACGGCCAGCTTGAACAAGGCGTGCAAAGCGAGCACCAAGGGCTACGCCGCTTCCTGCGCGGACCCTGGCCGCTGGTGTGGGGCGCGATTGGCCTGGCGCTGCTCAACTACGCCACCCTCGCCCTGGCCGGACGGCCGTGGGGCATCACCTCGGCGTTCGCGCTGTGGGGCGCCAAGGTGGCGAGCGGGCTGGGCGTGGATGTCGCCAGTTGGGCATTCTGGCAGATGCCGGGCAATGCCAAGGCCCTGGCTGCACCGGTGTGGGAAGACATCACCAGCGTCATGGACATCGGCATTGTCCTCGGCGCGTTGCTGGCCGCAGGCCTGGCCGGGCGTTTCGCGCCCAGCCTGAACATCCCGCTGCGCTCGTTGATCGCGGCGGTGATCGGCGGCCTGATGCTCGGCTATGGGTCGCGCCTGGCCTATGGCTGCAACATCGGCGCGTACTTCAGTGGCATCGCCTCGGGCAGCCTGCATGGCTGGGTGTGGCTGGTGGCGGCCTTTATCGGCAACGGCGTGGGCGTACGTTTACGGCCCTTCTTCTTTGCGGGTGAACGGCCCCAGGTGGCATTGAGTGGCTGCTGAGCAGTCCACCCACATTCGCCTGGCGCGCGCGCAAGATGCCGGTTTGTTGCCCGCCATCGAGCAGTGCGCAGCCCAGGCATTTCGCGCAATCGAAGGGCTGGCTTGGCTGGCGGATGCGGCGTCGATCAGCATCGAACGCTATCGGCAATGGATCGCGCTATCGACCTGTTGGGTGGTGGTTGATGACCACGATCACCCTCAAGGCTTCCTCAGCGCAGAACGCTTTGGCGACGACCTGCATATCCATGAAGTGTCGGTTGCCCAGCCGCTGCAAGGCCAGGGCTGGGGGCGCAGATTGGTGGAAACGGCGATAGAGCATGCCCGCGCCCAACACCTGCGTGCGGTGACGCTGACCACCTTCAAGCATGTACCCTGGAATGCTCCGTTCTACCGGCGCCTGGGCTTTGCAATTCACGTCGATCCGCGTCTGGAAACAATCCTGGCGGATGAATACGCCCATGGCTTCGAACCCGGCAGCCGTTGTGCCATGGCGTGCCCGGTGACATGTCCGAATCCGTCCTGAAGTAGTCCGCCTTGCGTCTGTCGCGCACTGTGGGTGGTCCTTACCATGGCGTGCATCGTTTACCCACTGATGCAAGCCACAAGGACTGTCCATGACCCATAAAGCCCTGATCGTGATCGACGCCCAACATTCCTTCCGCCATTCAACCTACTGGTCCGAAAATGACCTGCCCGACTATCTGGAAAAACAGCAGGCCCTCATCGATGGTTGTGTTCAGCGCGGCATCCCGGTGGTACAAGTCTTCCATGTTGAAGACCAGGGGCATTTCTCCATGCAATCGGGCAACGTCAGGGCATTGAGCGAGCTGTCGATCAATCCACAGTTGGTGGTCCACAAGCGTTACCACAGCGCCTTCGCCGGTACGCCCCTGGCCGCTCGCCTCACGGAGATGGACGTCACCACGCTGATCATCAGTGGCATCCGGACCGAGCAATGCTGCGAGACCACCACGCGGCAGGCGTCGGACAGCGGCTTCAAGGTGGACTTTGTCAGTGAAGCGACATTGACGTTCCCCATGACCCACCTGCGTAGCGGCCGGGAGTACACCTCTGCGCAAATCCGCGAACGCACGGAGCTGGTGCTGGAAGAGCGTTTTGCGCGCATCGTCACGGTCGAACAGGCCTTGGAAGGATGAACCTGTGAGCGTACCGGTGCTGTTCGTGCTGTTGCCCAATGTGCTGATGCTCGACCTGGCGGGGCCTGCTGAAGTGTTGCGCCTGGCCGCGCAAGCCGAGGACCCGGCGGCGGTGGATTTCGACCTGCAGTACGTCAGCCCGGTGGAGTCGCTGCACAGCTCCATCGGCTTGCCACTGACCGGGCTGGCGCCCCTGCCGCAGACTCTGGCGCCCGGCACGCTGGTGGTGCTGGTGGGCTCCACGATGAACGTATCAAAGGCCCACCAAAAGGCTTTCGAATCGGCCAGCCAGCAGCTCACCCTGTGGTTGCAAAACGTCTTCGCGCCCTCGGCCGAACGCCTGGTGTGCGTGTGTGCCGGCGCGTTGAGCGCCGCCAGGGCCGGGCTGCTCGATGGGCGCCAATGCACCACGCACCATTCGCTGTGCGCCACCTTGCAAGCCCTCGCACCCAAGGCCCGGGTCCTGGAAAACCGGCTGTACGTCACCGACGGCCCGGTCAGTTGCAGCGCCGGTATCACGGCGGGTATCGACCTGATGCTGCACCTGGTTGCCGAACTGGCCGGGCCACGCTTGGCCTGCGCCGTGGCGCGGGACATGGTGGTGTACCTGCGCCGCAGCGGCAGCGACCCGCAGCTATCGCCTTGGGTGACCGGGCGCAATCACCTGCACCCAGCGCTCCACCGTGTGCAGGACGCCATCGCCGCCGCCCCCTGCGAGGCCTGGACACTCACCCGCATGGCAAGCCTGGCCTGCACCAGCAGCCGACACCTGGCGCGCCTGTTCCAGGAACATGTGCAGATCAGCCCACTGGATTACCTGCATCGCCTGCGCCTGGCGGTGGCGCGGGAACTGCTGGCCGAGTCGGCCCTGGACATTGAAGCCATCGCCGAGCGCGCAGGCTTTGGCTCGGCGCGGCATCTGCGGCGTATCTGGGGCAAATATGAAGCGGCCACCCCTTCAGCCATGCGCCTTACTCAGCAGGCGTCTCGACAGCCGTGACCGGCTCTTGGCCGGCCTCGGTCGCCAGCTTCAAGCGGTCCGCCTTGCTGATGTATTTGTCTTTGCTTTTAGGCGCCAGCTTGGCGCTGGCCTTTTTCGCTTTGGCTTTGAAGAGCTGCTGAAGTTTTTTCTGGCGGTTCATGTTCCGTTGCCTGAAGGGGAAAGGCGCAGATGATACTACCGGTTCAGCGCGCCAGGAACTCGCTGATCAGCGTGATCACTTGCTGCTGGATCACGGGCCGTGGCCGCGCGCCTTCGCCGTCCTGGCAAATCATGCTGTCGCCGGGCACATCAGCGTCAAGCACCGCTGCCGCGCCCGGTTTGCACTGAGACATAAAACTGAAGTGGTTGGCGTCCTGGATCTCCACGTACTGAGTCGACATTTTTGGCAGCCGCTTGGCCATGTCAGCCGATTCCATTTGCGCCGGCAAATCCGCTGACGGCACACCGGCAGCGATTACCAACGCCGGCACCGGCAATGCCGCTAGGCTCGCATCGGTAAAGCCGCGCGACAGGCCCAAGTCCAGAGACACCACAGCGGTCACGCGCTTGTCGCTCAAGTCCGCGGCCACTTGAGCCTTCCCGCTCGGCGTACCTTCAGGGTTCATCTCACGGTAAGCCTTGCACGCCACCAACGTCGGGTGGGCGTCGCAGTCCCGGGCAAACAACGCCGGGTCAAAACGCGCCCCCGCGCTCTCCATGACCGTCCAGCCCCCCAGGGAATGGCCTATCACCGCGATCCGGCCACTATCCGCCGCGCCAAATGGCGTGGCCTGCGCCAGCAGCGCATCAATGGCCCGGCTCAAATCCTTGGGCCGTTGCCACAACTGCGCGGCGGCTTGCGCGCTGCGATCCTGGCTGGTGGTGCCAGGGTGATTCACTGCCGCCACGATATACCCCTGCCGGGCCAGCGCACTGGCCAGCCACGCCTGCTTGCCCCAGTTGCCACCATAGCCGTGGGAGAGCACCACCACCGGATGTTTGCCGGGTGTCGGTGCGGCATCAGGCACCGCAAGCACACCGATGAACACCAGGTTGTCGGCGATCAGCTTGGGTTGGGCGGTGCTGGTGGAGGGGTACCACACGGCCATTTCCAGTGGGCGAATGTTGTGAGTGTCAGGGATGGTGGTGGTTTGGAAACCGATGGGGTCGTTGGCGAGTGCAGGCCCAGTCAGGCTGATCAGGAGCAGGGCGGCGAGGGGGGCTTTCATTGTTTTTATCGTCCTTGAAATGAAGGACGCAGCATGACCTGAAACGAGCGGTTCAGGTAGAGGGGAGGCGGTCACCCGCCCCCCCAATAATCAATCAGCTCCTTATAAACGCCAGCAAATCCGCATTAATCGTATCGGCATGGGTAGTAGGCATGCCATGCGGGAAGCCCGGGTAGATTTTCAGCGTGCTGTTTTTCAACAGTTTGGCGGACAGCACCCCGGCATTTTCATGGGGGACGATCTGATCATCGTCGCCATGCATGACCAATACGGGAATCTGGATGCTCTTCAGGTCTTCGGTGAAATCGGTCTGGGAAAACGCCACGATCCCGTCATAGTGCGCCTTGGCACAGCCCATCATGCCTTGCCGCCACCAGTTCAGGATGATGCCCTCGGACGGCTTGGCGCCTGGGCGGTTATAGCCGTAGAAAGGTCCGGCGGGAACGTCCTGATAGAACTGTGCGCGGTTGGCTTTCAGCTGCGCCTGCAAGTCGTCGAACACTGACTTGGGCAGGCCGCCAGGATTGCTCGGGGTCTGGACCATCAACGGTGGCACGGCGCTGATGATGGCGGCCTTCGAGACGCGGTCTTCGCCGTGGCGGGCGATGTAATGAACCACTTCACCGCCGCCGGTGGAGTGACCGACATGCACCGCAGTTTGTACGCCCAGATGCTCGACCACGGCCGCGACGTCGTCGGCATAGTGGTCCATATCGTGCCCGTCCCAAACCTGGCTGGAACGCCCGTGGCCACGTCGGTCGTGGGCAACGACCCGGTAGCCTTCGCCCAGGAAAAACAGCATTTGCGCGTCCCAATCATCTGCGCTCAGTGGCCAGCCATGATGAAAGAAAATGACTTGGGCATCGCGTGGGCCCCAGTCCTTGTAGAAAATTTCAACACCGTCTCGCGTGGTGACGTAGCCCATGTTCGCCTCTCCCAAATGAAATGATGGCCTGATCGAATCGCGATCATGGCGCTGGATTGACCCACTGCAGCCCATTCGTGTCTGGCAAGCGTGCCGTCTACGAATCGCCGCCTTGGCCGCCCAATGACTTTAGGTTTAAAGTCAACTTTAAGGTCAATGGTTTTTCGTGGGTGGTACATGAGAATAGGCGAGTTGGCAAAAATCAGCGGGTTGGCGGCCTCACGCATCCGTTTCTACGAAGCGAGCGGCCTGATCCAATCGGTTGAGCGTAAATCCAACGGCTATCGGGACTATGCACCCGGCACCGAGGCGGTGTTGGAGATCATCAAGGGTGCCCAGGCAGCCGGTTTCTCTCTGGAAGAAATCCGGCAGTTAATGCCCAGAAGTGCCGGTGGTTGGCAGCATGACGAGCTGCTCAGCGGGCTCAAGCACAAGGTCGAGGAAATCGAGGTGCTGCAACAACGGCTGGCCCAGAACAAGGCTCAGTTGCTGAACGTCATCAAGGGCATCGAAGGCAAGCCCGAGGGCATGGCCTGTGCGGAGAATGCGCAGATGCTGATTAACCGTCTGCGCGAGGAAGGGGGCGCTCCAGCCTCATCCACAAGAAAAAGCGCCCGCCGGGCCCCGAGGGCCTGACCGGCGCACAAGGGTCAGCGTTCGCCAATCAGGTTGGCGAGCGGCTCTGGCGCATAGAGTGCGCTCTGGAACTCGGGTACGTATTCGTACTTCAGCATTTTCCCCAGCTTGAGGTCGCGCAGGTAATTGGACAGGCTGCCATCGCCCAGCGTGAGGGTGGCTGAGTCTGCGTCACGGCTGGAGCCATGGCTGAGCTGGCGGGAAACCGCGTACCCGTAGGCCAGTTGGCCGTGGTGATCGAGATTGGTGAAACTGCTGGTGACCAGGTCCGCATCATGGGACAGTTTCTCAAGCTTTTTGGCCTTGAACGACACGTCCAGCTTGCCGGTCTGGCTGTCGGTAATGTCATACACCACCGAGTGCCCATCCTCTTTGCGATCAATGCCAGTCAGCCATTTCGGCAGGTTGTAACCGACCACGCCGCGCACCCGCGCCAGCTCGGTATTCACCGGCAGCTTGAGCACATAGCCCCAAAAGTCCTGCGACATCGACTGGCCCACCAGCGTAAAGGGGCCCAGGTTGGCTTTGCCAGGTTTGTTCGTGATGATCGACACGGCGACTTCGTTATAGGCGTCGTTATCGCAATGCTCATAGGTGTACGCAGTAAACGCGATCAGCCCGCGACCCGGCCAGACTTGCAAGGGCTGCACGGCGGCCAGTACCTGCGGTGGCATCAACGCCCGAAGCTTATCGATGTCGGCTGTATAGACTGCTGTTACCCGACTGTTCTGGTAGTAAAAATTGGGCGAGTAGGATTCAAAACCGATGTCGACCTTGTGCTTTTGCAACCCTTTGAACCAGCTTAAATCAACCCCGGGTAATTCTGCTGCAACCACCGACAACGGCGGGTTGGAGCGAAAGCGGTCGTACAAGCCGCCCTTGACGACGGGCACCTGCTGGCCGGCGATATCGATGTGGGTTGTGTCGTTGGGGCTGGGCATCTCGGGCGTTCCCGCCAACGCAAGGTTGGCAAAAGGGGTGAGCAGCAATCCGGTTAAAACGGCGCTTGGAATGTTCAATCGGTCTTCTCCAGGGAGGGGCTACGGGTGGGGCCTAGGCTCTATCGTTCGTGGGACAGCTCGGTTATCACGGCGAGTGCGACGGCCCTGGGCGATTGCGGGTTCTGGCCCGTGATCAGGCGGCCATCGGTGATGACAAATGAGGTGAACGGCACCCAGCCCTTGCGGTAACGCGCCCCTTGGCTCAGCAGCCGGTCTTCAAGCAAGAACGGCACCTCACGCTTCATGCCCGACAGCAGTTCTTCGCGGTTGGAGAAGCCGGTGATGTTTTTACCCTTGATGATCGCGTTGCCCTGTTCATCCTTCAGGTCCAGCAGGCCCGCCACACCGTGGCACACGGCCGAGACGATGCCGCCCTGGTTGTAAATGGTTTGGGCGACACGTTGCAGGTCGAGGTTGCCTGGGAAGTCCCACATGACACCGTGGCCGCCGGTGAAGTAGATCGCGCGAAATTGCGACGGATCGACATTGGCGATGGGCAGCGTGTTTTGCAGCCGGGCGCGAAAGGCTGGGGACTGCAACTGCTCACGCGCCGGCTTGTCCATGTACAGCCAACCGAGGCTGCGCTCGTCCAGAGGCACAGCACCTCCTTTGGGGCTGGCAAATACCGTCGTGTAGCCAGCCGCTTCCACGACCTCGGTGAAATGCGTCAGCTCTGTCAGCCACAGGCCCGTGGTATCGGGCCTTGAGGGGTAGCTGGCGTGGTTGGTCATGATCACCAGGATCTGGCGATTGTTTGCAGCGGCCGTGGAAGGGCCGGGTTCAGCCTGTGCAAATGTCATAAGCGCGCCACCTATCGCTACCAACGCAAAAGAAATAAGGGTTTTGAGCATGATCCAGGGTCCAGTAATCCTGTCGGTTGGTGCATGCTCACCTTAAACCTCGCTTTAAGGTCAACCCCTGCTTTGGCAAAAAAAAAACCGAGTCGTCTTGGGGCGCGACGGCTCGGCTTTTTTTGGGCGTGTTGAACGTTTAGCCAGCTGCTACAGCCGCCTCGCGCTCCATCAACTTATCGACCAACAACATTCCCAGCTCACTTAACTGATGAATCGCCAACGCGACGTCGCGCTGTTTACCGGTCAGTTCATCCGACAGGTCGAGCAGCAGGGCGGTTACTGAGGAAAAGGTTTCATAGCTATTGGCGACGAGCATTTCATTGCTGGCATCGTCGGCAACGCTGAACAGCGGTGTCGAGGGTGGAGGAGAGGGTTCGGCGTTGGGGTTGAGGGCGTGATCGATCGCACGACGGGCTGCCTGATCAAGCTTCAGGTTTGGATCGTTTGGAGGGTTTGGGGTGACTTTGTACATATGCGTAATTCCTGAATGGGGCCGACACCGTTTCGCTACTAAACGAAAGGGTGGCAGCTGTACGCAGGTTAGTAGACCGGGGAATTACACAAAGCCGGCGCGCCCGAAGGCGCCCTACGCACAGCCACCATCAGGCACAGACAGGAACGTCTGATAGATGAAGCTCATGCACTAAGTGTAATTGACCCTCGGGCTACTAAACCCGATCACTGAGTTGTCAGCGACCGAGCCACCTTCGAGACGCCCATCCAAGCGCACAAGCCGGCGGATTCTGACGCAACTGTAGGCAACGGAGCAAGGTGGTGCAGCTTGCTGTAGGACGGGTCTACATCAACGCCGGCCCACTCACTCACTCCCTGTAGGAGCGAGCTTGCTCGCGAAAAACCATAGGCGCCGCGTTCATTCTGGATGAACACATTATCTTTACGTTCTTCGCGAGCAAGCTCGCTCCTACAGAGAGGATGCCTCAGTCGCGACGCAACGTTTCGGTCTTGAGGACACAAGCGCTAATAGTATTGCTCGGCTGCCTGCGCGGCGGCTGGACTAGGATTTTTTCTGGCGGTGCACACCGACATTAAAAATTCACTGGCATCTACAAGGAGTAGCCAGTAGGCTACATTTGAATCTGTGACCAATACGATCGGCAGGACGCCCGAGTTCGATACATGGCTCGACGGTATGAAGGATGTGTGGGGTAAGACGGCTGTACTGATCCGCCTGGATCGAGCCGAAGAAAACAATTTTGGCGATTGCCAGCCTGTAGGCGATGGCATGAGTGAAATGCGTGTGTTTGTCGGGCCCGGCTACAGGATTTACTTTGTGCGCACGGGCATCACCGCTTACCTGATGCTGTGGGGAAGCGATAAAACCGACCAGAAACGAGGAATCAAGCGGGCAAAAGAGATTCTTGATGCCCTGAGAGGTCAATGACATGAGTCAGTCAACATTCAAACCAGAGGACATGCCGATCCTCGAGCTGGATACATCCGGCACCAGTGCCTATGAGGCTTCACGCTTCCTTGATAGCCCGCAAACCATCAGTGCCTATCTTGCGCAAAGCATGGCGTGCCATGACCCGCAAGTCCTTATGAAAGCGCTGGCCGAGGTTGCCAAGGCCCAGGGTGTGAACAAGGTTGCCGAAGCGGCGGGGGTGAATCGGGAAAGCCTGTATAAAACCCTGAAAGGCGGCTCAAAGACGCGTTATGAGACGGTCCAGAAGCTGATGCTGGCATTGGGGGTGGAACTGACGGTGCGACCGATTACTGCGACCCCCCCTAAAAAAACGGCTGCCATCGGTACAGAGAAGCTGTATTGAAATGCGCATGGTCTTGTAGGAAATCGACCTCTGGAAGCGTAAGGGTTTCCCTATAATACTGTTTATATATCCAGTATTTGCAGGTCTGCGCGCTCATGAACCGAAAATGAGTGAAAAATGGGCCTGTGGCAAAAAAAAGCCACTCCGTTAGGTTGAGGTCCTCTCCTTCAAGAAAGGAGAGTTCTTAATCAAATCAATGGAGTCACAACATGAACAAACCACAAACCCAGACACCTCTTCGCCATGGTCGTGTCACATCCCCTTCCAGCCGTGGCGCAGTCGCCGTGGATCTCGGCCTGCTGGAGACCTGGCAGGTCAATGAAATGGAAGGCGGCAAGAACTTCCCGGCACTGACGGCCGGTGCGTTCCCGGCGCCTTATCAAACCGACAGTGATAGCGTCACCCCTCCCGCCGACGGCTTTATCCTCAGCGGTGGCAAGACCGATGCCCGTGACTGCATCAACTTCACCCACGAGGAAATGGCCAAGAAACTTGGCCGCGCCTTCACCTGGCCGTTGCTCAATGTCGAGCCGGGTCAGACCTTCAAGGTCACCTGGGCATACACCGCGCCGCACACCACCCGTGGCTATCGCTGGCTGATCACCAAGGATGGCTGGGATCCGAAACAGCGCATCACCCGCGCACAGCTGGAAGCCCAGCCGTTCGCTGAAGACTTCTATGCCCAGGTGCCGTACTACAGCCATGCAGGCGAACTGAAGGCCAAGGTCGATCATGAAGTGAAACTGCCGACCCACAAAAAGGGCCAGCATGTGATTGTGTTGATGTGGATCGTCGCCAACACCGGCAACGCCTTCTATCAAGCCTTCGATGTGGACTTCAAATAAGCCCGCACCGTTAAACCCACACGTTCTGAAGGATTAGAACATGTCAAAGATTGACTTTACCTCACTGCAATCGCCGCTCAACGATGCCGCTTCGCTGATGCCGAGCATTGCCGGCAAAAAGATCCTCATGGGCTTCTGGCATAACTGGCCTGCCGGCCCGAGCGATGGCTACCAGCGTGGCCAGTTCGCCAATATCAGCCTGGCGGATGTCCCAAAGGATTACAACGTGGTGGCCGTGGCCTTCATGAAGGGCAACGGTATCCCAACCTTCAAACCGTACAACCTGTCCGATGCCGAGTTTCGTCGCCAGGTGGGCGTGCTGAACAGCCAGGGCAGGGCGGTGCTGATTTCCCTTGGCGGCGCCGATGCACACATCGAACTGCATAAAGGCAATGAACAGCCACTGGCCAGCGAAATTATCCGCCTAGTGGAAACCTATGGCTTTGATGGCCTGGATATCGATCTTGAACAGAGCGCGATTGATTTCGCCGACAACAAGACTGTCCTGCCCGCCGCCTTGAAGCTGGTCAAGGACCACTACGCGGCTCAAGGCAAACACTTCATCATCAGCATGGCGCCGGAGTTTCCGTACCTCACCACCGCCGGCAAATACGTCGGTTACATCCAGGCGCTGGAAGGCTATTACGACTTCATCGCCCCGCAGTATTACAACCAGGGTGGCGACGGCATCTGGGTGCAGGAGGTCAACAGCGGCAACGGCGCCTGGATTGCTCAGAACAACGACGCGATGAAGGAGGACTTTCTGTTTTACCTCACCGAAAGTCTAGTGAGCGGAACGCGCGGGTTTACCAAAATCCCGGCAGACAAGTTCGTCATTGGCCTGCCCGCGAACGTCGATGCGGCTGCCACCGGTTATGTGATCAACCCAACAGCCGTGACCAATACATTCAAGCGTTTGCACGACAAAGGATTGTCGATCAAGGGCCTGATGACCTGGTCGGTGAATTGGGACAACGGGATCAGCAAAGACCATGTGCCCTACAACTGGGAATTCAGCCGCCGTTATGGGCCGATGATCAATGGCACTGCTCTCTCTGGCCTGGAGCAGGATGAGGCGGATCTGGAGGTCGCCAATCGGCAGTAGCGCAAAGGGGCCTCTGGCAGACGTGCCAGAGGTCAAACCGCTAAGCTTCTGATCTGACTAAAATCCGATGCCTGTTTGGGCATCGGATTTTTTGCGTCACGCTCACATTGCGCTGAGCGTTCCTCAAACCGAGTTACCGCACCAAACAAGGCCGCTTGTTATCAAAGCCCCAACCCGGGATCAGAAACTGCATCGCCACACTGTCATCCCGGGCTCCAAGGCCCATGCCTTTGTACAGCTCATGGGCCTGGGCTACGGCGTCCATATCAATATCCACACCCAGGCCAGGCTTGGCCGGCACCTTCACATAGCCCCCTTCAATCTTCAACGGCTCCCGCGTCAGGCGCTGGCCGTCCTGCCAGATCCAGTGGGTATCGATGGCGGTGATCTCGCCGGGGGCGGCCGCCGCCACCTGGGTAAACATCGCCAGGGAAATATCGAAGTGGTTATTGGAGTGCGAGCCCCAGGTCAGGCCCCACTCGTTGCACATCTGCGCGACGCGCACCGAGCCCTGCATGGTCCAGAAGTGCGGGTCGGCGAGGGGGATGTCCACTGATTGCAACTGGATGGCATGGCCCATTTCACGCCAGTCGGTGGCGATCATGTTGGTGGCGGTTTTCAGGCCCGTGGCGCGGCGGAATTCGGCCATGACTTCGCGGCCCGAGTAGCCGTTTTCTGCGCCGCAGGGGTCTTCGGCGTAGGCCAGCACATGATGCTGGTCGCGGCACAGGCGGATGGCTTCTTTTAAGGACCATGCGCCGTTGGGATCAAGGGTGATGCGCGCATCGGGAAAACGCTCGGCCAGCGCAGTGACGGCTTCGATTTCCGCGTCGCCACTCAATACGCCGCCCTTGAGCTTGAAATCGTTGAAACCGTATTTGGCCTTGGCCGCTTCGGCCAGGCGCACTACCGCGTCGGCGGTCAGGGCTGTTTCATGGCGCAGGCGGAACCAGTCGTCATCGGCGTCGGCCTCGTTGCGGTAGGCCAGGTCGGTGGCGTTGCGATCCCCCACATAGAACAGGTAGCCGAGCATCTTCACTGCGTCGCGTTGCTGGCCTTCGCCTAGCAAGGCGGCCACCGGCACTTCGAGGAACTGGCCCAGCAGGTCGAGCAGTGCGGCCTCCATGGCGGTGACGGCGTGGATGGTGATGCGCAGATCGAAGGTTTGCAGGCCGCGGCCCGCGCTGTCTCGGGACGCAAAGGTGCTGCGCATCTGGTTGAGGACGCGCTGGTACTGGCCAATCGGCTGGCCGATCACCAGGCCGCGGGCATCTTCAAGGGTTTCGCGTATGCGCTCGCCGCCGGGTACTTCGCCCACGCCGGTGTTGCCGCTGCTGTCCTTGAGAATGACGATATTGCGCGTGAAGTAAGGCCCGTGGGCGCCGCTGAGGTTGAGCAACATGCTGTCGTGGCCGGCGACGGGGATGACTTGGAAGTGGGTGACTACAGGGGTATTCATGGCGTGTTCCTGGCTGAGTTCAAAGAGGTTTGCTGATGGCGGCACCGTCGGGCACGGCCAACACGGCAGAGGGAGAGGTCTTGGCAAAGAACACGAGGATGGCCGCGAGCACCGAGGTGCAGGCCAGGCCATACAGCCCGCCCTGGATCGAGCCGGTGGTTTGTTCGAGAAAGCCGAAGGTAGTCGGCGCCACAAAACCGCCCAGGTTGCCAATGGAGTTGATCAGCGCGATCACCGCGGCGGCGATGCGCACATCCAGGTAGCCCTGGGGGATCGGCCAGAACAGCGACGACGCGGACTTGAACC
Source organism: Pseudomonas sp. DW-iso17 (assembly GCF_058725345.1). Lineage (NCBI taxonomy): Bacteria > Pseudomonadati > Pseudomonadota > Gammaproteobacteria > Pseudomonadales > Pseudomonadaceae > Pseudomonas > Pseudomonas sp. DW-iso17. Next base: position 14,094 of record NZ_JBZXEA010000022.1, read on the forward strand.
CTATGGCGGCAAAACAGATCGCCACGAAAGCGAAGATCGGCCCGCCGGTGGTGGACATGAACATGCCGGCCGCCGCTATCAGCAGGGCCGCCGCGACCCAGGCTTGCTGGAACTTGAACTTGCCCGACAGCGACGCGAAGGCGTACATGGCAATGATCGAGATCAGCCAGGGGATCGAGTTGAAGAAACCCACCTGCACATCACTTAGGTCGCCCATTTTCTTGATGATGCGGGGCAGCCAGAAGGTGGCGGCGTAGATCGTCAATTGAATGCAGAAGTACAGAGCGCAGAACAGCAGGATCTGGCGGTCTTTGAGCAGCTTGCCGAGGGTGGGTTTCACCGTGGTCAGGGCTTCGCGATCACGTTGCTCCTGATCGATGGCGCCCACCAGCGCATCCTGCTCTTCGCGGCTCAACCACTTGGCGTCGTGGGGTTTGGAGTCGAGCCAGAACCACACGAAGAAGCCCAGCGCCACCGAGGCCAGGCCCTCGATGCCGAACATCCATTGCCAGCCATGCAAACCAAAGCCTTCGATCTGCAACAACGCGCCCGACAACGGCCCGGAGATCAACGACGCCACCGCCGAGCCACTGAGGAAGATCGCGATGGCCTTGCCACGCTCCACGCCGGGCAACCAGCGCGTGAAGTAATAGATCACGCCCGGGAAGAATCCTGCTTCCGCCACACCCAGCAGGAAACGCAGGATGTAGAAGTGGGTTTCGTTCTGGATAAACGCCATCAGCGTGGCGACGATGCCCCAGGTGAACATGATGCGGGTCAGCCAGATACGCGCGCCGACTTTTTGCAGCAGCATGTTGGACGGCACTTCGAACAGCGCATAGCCAATGAAGAACAGCCCGGCGCCGAAGCCGTAGGCCGCTGCGCCGATCCCCAGGTCATGCTCCATGTGCGTGCGCACGAAGCCGATATTGACCCGGTCGATGTAGTTGAGGATGAACATGACCACGAACAGTGGGAGCACATGACCCTTCACTTTGCTCACGGCGCGGGCGAGCGCTGAATCACTTTCGGGTACGGCAGATGCTGGGCTTGAATGCTTCACGAATGAAAACTCCCCCTGATTATTTTTATGCGGGTTTGGTGTTTTGTTGACAGACATCATACAAGTTGTTTTTTGAAGGCCGCAATCCTGTGAGGGCTGTTTTTGTTCTTATAAGCCGGTATTGAGATTGGCTAGTTTGGTTATTTGCCAGATTTTATTGGGTTTTGCCCCGCTGGTGACGGCTCGGGGTGTGCGCTTCTCTCAAAGCGAAGACAGGGTCGGGTGAGGTGGGGTGAGTGTGTTGTCATACAAGTTGGGTGTTTTTCGCCACCACCCATCGCCCCGTGCGCTCAGGGTGATAAGCTCCCCCCAGCCCAACCCCGTGGACCCGTCTCGATGCCGATTAAAAGCACGCCGCCTGTGCGTAAACGTTCCGCCAACCTGGCCCAGGGCGTGGTCGAGGCACTGACCCAGCGCATCCAGTTGGGACAACTCAAGCCGGGTGAAAAACTGCCGTCCGAATCCACCATCGTGCTTGAGCATGGGGTGAGCCGTACCGTGGTGCGTGAGGCCTTGTCCAAGCTGCAGGCGTCGGGGCTGGTGGAGACGCGTCACGGCATCGGCACCTTTGTGCTGGAGCAGCACACGCAGCCGGGCCTGCGCTTGCATGTGGACACGGTCGCCAGCGTGCGCAACATGCTCGAATTGCGCCTGGGCCTGGAAGTGCAAGCGGTGGCGTTGGCCGCGCTGCGCAGGAGCGAGGCACAACTGGCCCACATGCGCCAGGCACTGGACGACTACCAAGCCTCCCTGGCCAACAACGACAGCTGTGTGGAGGAGGACAAGCGCTTTCACCAACTGATCGCCGAAGCCACCGGCAATACGTTTTTCACCGACATCATGCAGCACCTGGGCACGGCGATGATTCCGCGCACCCAGGTGAATGCCGTCGAGCGCGGCGGCGCGGACTTTGCCCAACTGGGGCAGTTGGCGAGCCTGGAACACGAGGCCATCTACAACGCTATCAAGCGCCAGGACCCGGACGCCGCACGGGCGGCCATGGTGCTGCACTTGACCAACAGCCGGGATCGATTTTCCGGGCACTCTTAAGGAATCACCGTTGAACGAACACACCTTGTCCCAGCGCCTGGAGCGCGTTGCCGCGCACATACCGACGGGTGCCCGCCTGGCCGATATCGGCTCCGACCACGCCTACCTGCCGGTGGCCCTGATACACCGCGGCGCTATTGCGGCGGCCGTGGCGGGGGAAGTGGCCGCGACACCGTTTCAGGCGGCCAGCCGTACCGTGGCCGACAACGGCCTGAGGCAGCACATCACCGTGCGCCTGGCCGATGGTTTGGCGGCGATCCAAGCCGGCGATGACATTACCGCCATCAGCCTGTGCGGCATGGGCGGCGAGACGATCCGCGACATTCTCGACAGTGGCAAGGCGCACCTCAATGGCCGGGAACGCCTGATCCTGCAGCCCAACGGCGGCGAGCAGCCCCTGCGCCAATGGTTGATGGACAACGGCTACCGGATCCTGCACGAGGAGCTGCTGCTGGAAAACCGCTTCTACTACGAAATCATCGTTGCCGAACGCGCCGAGGCGGTCACCTATACCGCCGAGCAACTGTACTTCGGCCCGCTGCAAATGCAGGCCCGCAGCCCGGCGTTTGTGGCGAAATGGCAACGGATGTTGCGCCAGAAGCGCAAGACATTGGCCAGCCTCGAACAGGCGCGGCAGGCGGTGCCCGAGCAGAAAGTGCAGGAGATCGTGCAGCAGGTGAAGTGGATCGATCAGTTGCTCGCCTGACCGCCACCGGTCCAGTGTGGGAGATGTGGAGCCTTAGCGAGGCTTCGAGCGGTGTATCAGGCAACATCCATGTCGTGAATGCCGCAGCCTTCGAAGCCTCGCTAAAGCTCGACATCTCCCACATTCGATCGTGCAGGCCGGTGCTGCCTGGCGACATTCGCGGCACTTCACCGCTACGCTGTAGTCTTCTCTTAAATCCCCCCAAGGTGTTGCCTCGATGATCACTGTTCACCACCTCAACAATTCCCGCTCACAACGTATCCTGTGGGCGCTTGAAGAACTGGGCCTGCCCTACGACATCAAACGCTACCAGCGCGACGCCAAGACCAACCTGGCGCCGCCTGAGCTCAAGGCCATTCACCCCCTGGGCAAATCCCCGGTGATCGAAGACGGCTCGCGTGTGCTGATCGAGTCCGCCGCGATCATCGACTACCTCATCCGCCGCCACGGCAACGGCCAACTGCAACCCGACCCGGCCACCGATGCCTACGACAGCTATGTGCAATGGCTGCATTTTGCCGAAGGCTCGGCCATGCTGCCGCTGATGCTCAACCTCTACGTCGGACGCCTGGGTGAAGCGGGTGCGCCGCTGCATCCGCGGATTGAATCGGAGCTGGCCAACTACCTGGGCTACCTGAATGATGTGCTGGGCCACACGCCGTACCTGGTGGGCGACGCACTCAGCGGCGCGGATATCCAGATGAGCTTTATCGGCGAAGTCGCCCAGGCCCAGGGCAAATTGCAGGCCTACCCGAACCTCGCGGCGTGGCTGCAAAAGCTCCAGGCGCGGCCGGCTTATCGCAAGGCGGTGGAGCGGGGTGGGGAATACGCGTTCGCCAAATAGCCAGAAGCCATGTTGGAGGAGGCTTGCCCTAATGCCAGTCAGTTAAGCGCAGATCTCCTGTGGGAGCGGGCTTGCTCGCGAAAGCGGTGGGTCAGTCAGCCTCGATGTTTGCTGGGCCGACGCCTTCGCGAGCAAGCCCGCTCCCACATTTGACCTTCGCTGCTTTGAACACTTCGTTCGCTTAACTGACTGGCATTGAGGCTTGCCCCCTCCCACATTTACAGCCTTAGACCCAGGTTCGTCAGGTGAACCTTCGAGTCTCCCAGCGCTCACTTAAAAGGTGGCACTGGCTTTTCTCGAAAGGAATCTGCATGCACTCCACCTCGTCAATCGCGCCCGTAGAGCGCGAACTGAGCCTGCGGGCAGTCATCACCGGGATCGTGCTGGGTATCCTGCTGACCCCTTCCAATGTGTACGCAGGCTTGAAGATCGGCTGGTCGTTCAATATGTCGATCATCGCCCTGTTGATCGGCTACGGAATCTGGCAAGGCCTGGCCAAGCGTTCCGGCGAGCACCTGCCGTGGACCCTGCACGAAAGCAATATCAACCAGACCGTGGCCTCGGCTGCGGCATCGATCATCTCCGGTGGGCTGGTGGCGCCCATCCCGGCCTATACCTTGCTCACCGGCAACCAACTGGCCGCGCTGCCGATGATCGCCTGGGTGTTTTCGGTGAGCTTCCTGGGGATCTGGATCGCGTGGTACCTGCGGCCTTCATTGCTCAATGACAAGGCGCTGAAGTTTCCCGAAGGCATGGCCACCCTGGAAACCCTGCTGCACATCTACAACCATGGCCGCGAAGCCGCCACGCGATTGAAAGTACTGCTCGGCGCAGCGTTGTTGTCCGGGTTGGTCAAGTGGGTGGATACCTTTATGTGGGCCTTCCCGCGCTGGTCGCCGAACGCCCAGTTGGAGCGCCTGACCTTCACCGCCGACCCCTCTCTGCTGTTGCTGGGGTTCGGCGGCATCATCGGCATTCGCGTAGGCCTGGCCCTGTTGCTCGGCGCCTTGCTGGCATGGGGCGGGCTGGGGCCGTGGCTGTTGGCCGATGGCTTGGTGAGCCTGCCCGCCGACAGCAGCGGCCCGCAATTTGCCGCGCTGGTGGAATGGCTGCTGTGGCCCGGCGTGAGCCTGATGGTGTGTTCCACCCTGGCGTCCCTGGCGATTCGCCTGTGGGCGTTGCATCGCTCAACCCGAGCGGCTGGCGGCACGCCCTGGGCGGTTCCCAAGCCTGGGCCTGCCGTGGGGTTCGCGCTGGCGATAGTGTTGGTGGTGAGCCTGCAAGCGCTGTTGTTCGGTATCAACCTTGGGATGGCGCTGCTGACCATTCCCCTGGCGATCTGCCTGGCCGCCGTCGCTGCGCGGGTGGTGGGGGCTACCGGTATTCCGCCGATTGGCGCCATCGGGCAACTGTCCCAGCTGAGCTTTGGTATCGCTGCGCCCGGCCAGGTACCGATCAACCTGATGAGCGCCAACACCGCTGGCGGTTCGGCGGGGCAGTGCACGGACCTGATGAATGACTTCAAGGTGGGCAAGGCGATTGGCGCGACGCCGCACAAACAGGTTATCGCCCAGATTCTTGGGATTTTTGTCGGCAGCATCGTCGGCGTATTCGCGTACCTGGCGTTGATCCCCGACCCGCAAACCATGCTGCTCACCGAACAATGGCCAGCCCCGGCCGTCGCCACTTGGAAAGCCGTGGCCCAAACCCTGACCCACGGGCTGGATTCGCTGTCACCCAGTATCCGCTGGGCCATTGCTGTTGCAAGCCTGTGCGGCGTACTGCTGGGCATACTCGACAGCACATTACCCACCCATCGCGCCCGCTATCTGCCCAGTGCGGCAGCCTTGGGACTGGCGTTTGTCTTGCCTGCGTCGGTGTCACTGATGATGGCCCTTGGCGCGATCATGACCTGGGCCGTGAGCTGTCGCTGGCCAAGTGTGACGCAGCGCTTTGCGATCACGGCAGCGGCGGGGCTGATCGCCGGTGAGAGCATTACTGGCGTGGGCGCGTCGTTGTGGCAGATGCTGGGAAGTGGATAAATGGCCGACCTGGATTTACAACTCTTCACGAATTCAAAAGGCTCACCGTTATAGGCTTGGCGCTGCCACGTCTGGATCAAACCCATTCAACTGACCGTTGAGCCGAGCCCATGAAACTGCCTGCCGTCGCTGCCACGTTTCTCGCCGTTGCTACGCTGCATCCTTTACCCGTACACGGCGCAGGCCCCATCACCCATGTCGCCATCTACCGTGGCCCTGCGGGTTGCGCGGACTGCTCGGAAAACGTGAAAACCGCCTTGCAGCGTCTCAACCCGAATTACCAGATCGACTTCGTGGGTGCCGACGAACCCATCGACATCACCCCACACACCCTGGCCCGCTACGACCTTTATGTACAACCCGGCGGCGGCCAGGACATCCCCGGCGCCCTCGACAGTCTCGGTGATGAGCGTGCCGAGGCTATCCGCGACTATGTTGCCAAGGGTGGCCGTTACCTGGGCCTGTGCATGGGCGCCTACCTGGCGGACGACAACAATCTCGGGCTGATCCCCCAGGCGCTGGACACCGAAGCCGGCCGCCCCGGTTTTGAAGTGACCGGTATCGACGACGCTGCTGTGCGGGTGACGTGGGACGGCCAGGCTGATCATGTGTTCTATCAGGACGGCCCGTACTTTCCCAAGGCCAGTGCCGCCGCGCCCTACAGGACCCTCGCCACTTACCGCAATGGCGATGTGGCAGCGGCGCGCTATGCCTACCAGAAAGGCGTTGTGGTGCTGAGCGGGCCGCATCCGGAAGCCGGCCAGGAGTGGTTCGAGAATGCCGGTATCCCACTGGACAAGATGCCGCGTGGGGAGCTGTTTGGCTCGCTCATACGCAGCGTTCAAGAGTAAGGCGTGACGCTCGGTAAACCCGTGCACCGCCATGACCAATGTCGATATCAGACTCGATGATGGCGTAACCAGGCTACTTGTACCGGGCCCCGCGCACTTAAGGTGAGGGCCATTGGCCGCCTGAGCACAACAAAAACAATGATTAGCCCGACTCCCAACGATTCTAACGGTCAGCTGGCGCAAGGCTTCAAGCCCCGCCATGTGACTATGTTGTCCATCGCCGGCATCATCGGCGCGGGGCTGTTTGTCGGCTCCGGACATGCCATCGCCGCAGCGGGGCCAGCGGTGTTGCTGGCTTACCTGTTTTCCGGCCTGCTGGTGGTGCTGGTCATGCGCATGCTGGGGGAGATGGCGGTGGCACGCCCGGACACCGGCTCGTTTTCCACCTACGCCGACCAGGCCATCGGCCCGTGGGCGGGGTTTACCATCGGCTGGTTGTATTGGTGGTTCTGGGTGCTGGTCATTCCCATCGAAGCGTTGGCCGCCGGGCATGTGCTCAATCAGTGGTTCCCTCAGGTCGATGCGTGGCTGTTTGCGTTGATCTCAATCGTTCTGCTGGTGATCACCAATCTGTTCAGCGTGGCCAAATACGGCGAATTCGAATTCTGGTTCGCCATGGCCAAGGTGATCGCCATCGTCGGCTTTATCGGCCTGGGCTTCAGCGTACTCATGGGCTGGATCCCGGATCGCGAAGCCAGCGGCTTGAGCCGCTTGATGGAAGAGCATGGCGGGTTTGCTCCCAACGGCCTGTCGGCGGTGGTGGGCGCGTTCATTACCATCATGTTCAGTTTCATCGGCACCGAAGCGGTGACCATCGCTGCAGCAGAATCGAGCAACCCGGCGCAGAACATCGCCAAGGCTACCCGCTCGGTGATCTGGCGCATTGGCGTGTTCTACCTGTTGTCGATCTCCGTCGTGATTTCCGTGGTGCCCTGGAACGATCCGCTACTGGCGTCCGTGGGTTCCTATCAGCGTGCACTGGAAATTATGAACATCCCCAACGCCAAGTTCATGGTCGATGTGGTGGTGTTGATCGCGGTAGCCAGTTGCATGAACTCCTCAATCTACATTTCCTCGCGCATGTTGTTTTCCCTGGGCAAACGCGGCGATGCGCCACCGGCACTTAAAATCACCTCGAAGGCGGGCGTGCCTCGGGCGGCGGTGATCGCCAGCACCATCATCGGTGCGGGCGTTACGTTGCTGAGCTACTTCATGCCGGCCGGTCTGTTCCAGTTCCTGCTCGCCAGCTCCGGCGCCATCGCGTTGTTGGTGTACCTGGTGATCGCTATCTCGCAACTGCGTATGCGTCGCTTGCTGCTTCGGCAGAACGTCGAGTTGACCTTTCGCATGTGGCTGTTTCCCTGGCTGACTTACCTGGTGATCGTGTTCATCTGCCTGGCCCTGGGGGTGATGATGGTGACGCCGGAACGCCGCACCGAAGTGTCCTCGACCATTGGCCTGGCGTTGGTGATTTCCTTTATCGGCCTGGTCACGTCGCGCCAGCACAACCGGGCACCCAAGCCGGTGGCGCTGGAACAGTCCTGATCACGCCCGTGGGGTAGCGGTGATGGAAACCGAGGTACCTGTTTGCCAGACCATCGGCTTTTTGCTGCTGGACCAATTCACGCTGATATCGCTGTCGTGTGCGGTCGAGCCGCTGCGCATGGCCAACCAATTGGCGGGCGAAGAGCTCTACCGTTGGCAAACCCTGAGCCTGGACGGCCAGCCGGTGTGGGCCAGCGATGGCGTGTCGGTGACCCCGGATGCGTGCGCGCAGGACCAGCGCGGTTTTGATGCGGTGATCGTGTGCGGCGGCGTCGGCATTCAACAGGCTATCAGCCCTGCGCTCATCGCTTGGTTGCGCAGCCAGGCGCGCCTGTACTGCAAACGTCTCGGCGCGATATGCACCGGCAGTTGGGCGCTGGCCCAGGCGGGGTTGCTTGATGGCTTCCAGTGCAGCGTGCATTGGGAGCTGATGGCGTCGATGCAGGAGGCGTTTACCCGCGTCAAGGTCAGCTCCAGCGTGTTCACCCTCGACGGCAACCGCTTTACCAGCTCTGGCGGCACTGCGCCGCTGGACATGATGCTGCACCTGATCGGCCGCGATCACGGGCACACGCTGTCGGCGGCGATTTCCCAGATGTTCGTGTACGAGCGCATTCGCAACGAGCGCGACCACCAACGCGTGCCGCTCAAGCACCTGCTCGGCACGCAACAGCCCAAGCTGCAAGAAGTGGTCGCCCTGATGGAAGCCAACCTGGAAGAACCCATCGACCTCGACGAACTGGCCGCCTACGTGCACGTGTCCCGCCGCCAGTTGGAGCGTATGTTCCAGAAGCACCTGTACTGCACGCCATCGCGCTATTACCTCAAACTGCGCCTGACCCGTGCCCGCCAGTTGCTGATGCAGACGCCCATTTCGATTGTCGAACTGGCGGTGATTTGCGGCTTTGTCTCCACGCCGCATTTTTCCAAGTGCTACCGGGATTTCTTCGGCGTGGCGCCCAGCGATGAGCGCTCGGACATGCGCCTGCATCCGCCGCCTGCGTTACGGCCAGAGGGGCAATCCCTGGCCCCGCAACAGCCCAGAAATACACTGGAGCAGGCGCGCGACGAGCCGACGTTTGCTACGGTGCAGATTCAAAGGCGATAGGGCTTGGGGCTTGCCCGAATGCCAGTAGGAGCGAGCAAGCCCGCTCCTACAAAAGGCAATAAGCCTCAGCGCTCAAATCCACTGGTCATTCAACGCGGTACGCTCACCGCCTTCATGCCCGGTATTCAAAATGCCCCTTGGCTCGATCATCATCAGCCTGGCTTCACCTTCGGCGGCGGTCCTGTGCTCAATGCCACGCGGCACCACATACAACTCACCCGGCTTCACATACACCGGGCCATCCGGCAGGTCGATACGCAACGTGCCTTCAAGCACCAGGAACGCTTCATCGGTTTCGGGGTGCGAATGCCAAATGAATTCACCCTCGATACGCACGACCTTGAACTGGTAGTCGTTCATTTCGGCGACCACTCTTGGGCTCCATTGCTGGTCGATGAGCGAGGCTTTTTGAGCAAGGTTTACAGGCTGTGCTTGAGTCATGCGGGATCTTCCTGTCGATGAGAAGGCCAGACTATCCAAGCAAGCGGTCAGCAGGCTTGTACGATCCTGCAACCTCTCCACTCGTACGCTCCCGCATTCCCTACGGGAATGCAGCACATAAAATTAATGCATTTTTCTTACTGCCACGGTTAACGTAATTTGCGTCAAGGCCACGGAGAACCGCCTTGAACTCATCCTCATCCAATCCTGCTGACAAATTCGATACCTCAAGAGCCAACGAGTACGCACGACAAAGCCGTATCGCGTTGGCGGGCTATGACGCGTGCCAGGACCTGGCAGCCTGCATGCTCGCGGCAAGCCTTGGTGATGCCCCTTCGGCCAAGGTACTTGTGGTCGGCGCCGGCGGTACGGCGCAGGAGATCATCGCAATGGCCAGCCTTGAACCGGAATGGCGCTTCATGGCGGTTGATCCCTCCCAGCCGATGCTCGACGCGGCAAGGCAGCAGTTGGAAGCCAACCACTTGCTTGATAGAGCCACCCTGCATCTCGGGACGCTTGAAGACCTGGCAGCAGACGCATCATACGACGCCGCCACCTTGATCGGTGTGCTCCACCATCTGGAGGGTGACGACGCCAAGGCCCGAATGCTGCGATCGATTCGGGCGCACCTGAAACCGGGGGCACCGCTGATCGTCGCGGGCAATCATTACGCGTATGCCAGCCACCCGTTGCTGCTGGCGGCGTGGGGCCAACGGTGGCGTCAGCATGGCGCCACCCCGGACGAAGTGAAGGCCAAGCTCGGCAAAATCCTTCAAGGCGCCGACCCGCCACATTCCGAGGCCGCTGTTCAGAAGCTGTTGCACGACGCTGGCTTCGGCGACGCGACCCGTTTCTTCAGCAGCCTGTTCTGGGGGGCTTGGCTGACGTGTAAGGTGCAATAGCGAAGTCAGCAACCCGTGGCACGATTCAGATCGCCCGGAGAGTAGCCAGCCGCCGACGCCAATCGCCGCCATGCCGAAGGTGGCATTCCTCTTCGGAATCGAAACTGACGCAGCGGGCGATGTTCGGGACGTGCACGTCAGCGTCATCCAGCGCGGCGGTAGTCAGCTCGCGCATACGGGCGTCCGCGCCGGTCGCGAGGGCGTGAGCCTTGCTCGCAACGCTGTCGAACACCCAGATCACCCGCAGGCTTTGGGGGAAGGCGCGGTAGTCGACGGTGTGGGTCAACCAGTCGAAGCCCGGGATTTCGGCCTTTGCGATCTCGCAGGCGTCGGTCAGGGCTGCGATGAGGCGGCGTTCGATACGGGCGTGGTCGCGTGAGGCCGGGGGCATAAAGGAAGTCCGTGAATCCTGGGAGTGGGTTGGGGCGCTGATCAGAGCATAGCTATCTACACAACTTCGGCACGACGCTAAATCTGTGGCAAGGCAGCTTGCTCCCGTGACGGCCTGACAGCCGGCGCATATCCATCTGACGCTCCGAAATCCAAATGTGGGAGCTGGCTTGTCGGGTCGCCGCATCGCTGCGAAGACGGCCTGCCAGCCGACGCCAATCTACCTGACACCCCACGATCAACTGTGGGAGCTGGCTTGCCTGCGATGACGGCCTGCCAGCCCACGCCAATCTACCTGACACTCAGCGATCCAACTGTGGGAGCTGGCTTGCCTGCGATGGCGGCCTGCCAGCCGACGCCAATCTACCTGACACCCCGCAATCAAACTGTGGGAGCGGGCTTGCTCGCGAAGGCGGCCTTATAGGCGACACAGCTGTACCGAGTACATATCCATTCCTGCGGTAACGGCCACTTAGGGTTCCGCCCTGACGGCGGCTCACTTTCGAAAAGCGCGAAAGTAAGCAAAGCGCTCTTGCCCCACCACTCGGCACCTCGCTTAGGCTCGGTGTGCCCGAACACAGTCTTGAATCCGTGGGCCGCCGCCACGCGCCATCCATGGCGCGGGGCGGCTAACCCGGCGTCCTGCCGGGTTACCCACGAATTCAAGCCTGCGTTCGGCCAGCGTGGTTTAACGGGGCGCCTGAGATCAAAAGCAGATCAAGATCAAGATCAACAGCGGCTCGCTTCGCATCGTGGTTACCGTTGAGCGCTACAGAGTTGTGTAGATACCTATGCTGATCAGAGCGGGCGCTATTGAAGCGAGGGACGCAAGCGTTGCCACTCATTCCAGCAATCCTCGGCAACGATATCCGGGTAACCCCGTTCTTGTTCCATCGCCAACGCGGTGGAGAAGGTTACCGCAATGCAAGTGGCCTGGTCGCGGATATTGCACACTTCGACTTCGCTGAGAGGTGCGCCTTTTTTCGATTCGGCGGCGGTCAGCACGGCGGCCAGGGCGGGTACGAAAACCAGGCAGAGGGGCTCGGTAGACATCAGCTTTTTCCTGAGTGGGGTGGGGCGCTTATTGTTCAGGGTTGATCAACGATCTCAACGTATGGTCCTCCCAAACGCCAGCGATTTTTAGATAGGCTCGCGCATGTCCCTCCTTCTCAAACCCCAGCGACTCCAGAAGGCGTTCACTCCGCACATTGCGGGGCAAATGATTGGCCATGATCCGGTGAAGACCCAACTGCTCAAAACAGTGTCGGTTAGTGACCTGAAGCGTTTTATTCATCAAACCGCGACCTTGGGCAGATTCCGCCAACGAAAAGCCGAGATGACAGGCCTGAAAAACGCCCCTCACAATGTTCGTGTAGTTACACCGCGCTAGAACCTCTCCGCTTTCGGCAAGCAAGAGGAAACACAGAGCGTTGTCAGCGTGCATATTGTTGACCTGCTGCTCGACCCTGGCATTGGCGTTGCCCGTGGTGAAATATTCCTCGTCCCTGAGCGGCTCCCAGGGTTGCAGATGCTTGCGATTGACGCGTTCGTAACGGCTGATCCGCTCGAAATCGTCACATGCCAATTGCCGAAGGCAGTAGCCCTCAACGCAATACTCCATAAACCCCTCCAGATTTATCAATGGCCCCATCTCACTGCGTAGCCGCAAAGAATAGCGCCGCTGCGCGTAAAGCGACCCCTTTCATGGCAAAGAGGTCTACCATGCCAGCCCCGGCAGTGGTTTTACTCGCTCCCGAACTCCATTTTTCAAGGTAGCGATAATGTCCATCGACCAGATCTCCCTCCCCAAAGGCGTCGGCCCCCACGCCGCCAAGCTGCTTGACGCCATTACTGGCGCCTCCACCCATGAAGAACTCAACCGTGCTGGCGGTAAAGCCGAGGGTTTTGTGCTGGGGCTGGAGGCCACCAAGGCGATCAAAAGCCAGATTGCAGAGTCGCTGTATGTGGCGTATGACGACGCGGCGAGCAATCGGGCGTGTGAACTGAAGGGCTAGTGCACGTCAGCCCATGGTTCCGGAATGAGCGCCAATCGCCGGACTAGGCTGACGAACATAATAATTGTCGAACTCACTGCTTTCGATGAACTGGAAGCCATGGCGGGTATAAAAGCGATTCGAAGCGCTTTCTTTGAGAGCCCCTACTTTGATAGGCAGCGCAGCCGCATCCGCCTCTTTGAAAATATGAGAGAGAACTGCAGACCCTACCCCTGAACCTTGCGCGCTCGGCCTTACATACAAGTGGTCGAGCAAGAGTTCATTGGGGTGATGTTTGACCACTACGAAACCCACCCTCTCTCCAGACGCCTCGATATAGCGTGTGTCGCGAGCTTCAAAGCCGCCAACAAACCGCTCCCGCGCACGGGCTGGATCAAATCGCCCAACACGCTCCAGACTTTCGCGCATGGCCTCGATTCGAATGGCTACCAGATTATCCAAGTCGCTTTGTTGAACCGGGACCAAAATGATGGGGGAATTTTGATTGGGTGCGACGGGCATATTGGGTGCTCTAGCTACCATCCTGGGGGCTCAGTATAGAGAGCCTGATACTGATGAAGCGACCCGCATGGTATGTTCACGGCATACATGGAGTAACGGCCCCAGGAAGGAAATGGCCATGCCAGTGGACACCCACCCAATCCGCATTCTCTCGCAACGCCTTAGCATTGAGCCCTTCTGTGAGCAGGACGCTGTTGAGTCCTTCCCTTGTATCACGCCGACTCTGACTCGCTACATGTCCTGGGAACCGCCTGCCTCGCTGGAAGAGTACGCGCAAGTCTGGGGGCGGTGGCTGCCTGCGATAGCGGATGGCAGCGACATTGTGTTCACGGTCAGGGAGCGGGTAGGTGCTCGTTTTACCGGCTTGGTCGGGCTGCACCATACCGGCAGTGAAACACCGGAGTTGGGGATCTGGATCCGTGAAGATAAACATGGGTTGGGCTTTGGGGGGGAAGCGGTGCGGGCGGTTGTTCAATGGGCTAGCCAGTGGGTGGCAGCAAAGCACTTCATTTACCCTGTTGCGATGCAGAACCGTGCGAGTCGACGTATTGCTGAAGCTCTGGGGGGAGTCGTCATCGAAAGGCGGACGGCGGAAAAATATGATTCGGTTGTGTATCAGATACCGGGGGGTTAGCTCTGGGCATCGGGTTTGCGATTGCTGGCCTGCACGAACGGCAGAAATCGGCCATTAGCGGACGTTGAACTACGTCCGCTGAACCCCAAACCTGAATATCGGCTTGGCTCAGATTCAAATTCAGATTGAGCAAATCCGCCTCTCACCCAACCGCTCTACCAACCTGATGAGATAACCGTCGGGATCCTGGACGATGAATTCGCGCTGGCCCACTCCAAGATGGGTTAGATGCACCAACTATAGTTCGGTGCCACGAGGGGATCGTGGCGAGCATCATGATGCAAGGGCGGGAATTATAGTGACGCGTTGATGGCTGCTATTGGTCGAAGAGATTCTTGCACGCAGCTCACCTTTAGGCCGGTGGGCATCGATCAGACACGCTCGGGTGAGCTGCGATCGAAGCGCGTCAGGTCATAAAACATTTTTGGGGTGAACCTGCCAGCGGTTCGAATACGCATATACTGTGCGTAGTGCGAATGGTAGCAGTTTGATATTGCCGGCTAAAGGTTGTGTAACTTCGATGAACAAGACTGATCTGCTTGAGTATTTGAAAGAGACCAGTTCGGAAATGACCCGAGCCAATATAGATGAAGCTGTTCTGCTGCATTTCGATTTGGTCATGGAAAGCTATCGAGAAAAGCCTTCGTTTTATAAAAATTTGTTGAAATATGACCGATTCATGGTTGCCCTGTCTTTATTGAGCTTCAGCTACAAAGACGAGAAAGTTCCTTTATCCAGAGTAAAGGCATTCTGCTACGAACGTGGCTATATGTCTCGAAATAGCCTGGATTCTTATTGTTCATTTTTGTCCCTTGCCGGATATCTGGATGTTCGGTTACATGTGCAGGACGGGCGTCAACGTAGTTTCCGACCTACGGAAAAAGCGCTAAGCAATACCGTGCAGCTAATCAAATCTTATTTGCTGCCTTCGCAGATGATCTCTCCATACGACAGTGGGTTATCGGTTGTGGGGAAGAATGTTGATCTATTGCGCGTATTTTTTCGAGGGTTTGCCAAGATACTTGAAGGGGACTTCCTGCTCGACAAGCTGTTGCCTGAAGCGAAATGGATTCTCAATCGGGACGGCGGTCATCTGCCGATGCTCGCACTCTATGCCGATGCCCTGCGCACCGGCTCGTTAGAGACCGGCTACAACGTATCCTCTTACGTGGAGCTTTCATCGCGTCTGGGCGTGTCCAAAACACACATGCAGCGCATGATCAAAGAAGGCCAGTTACAGGGCTATTTCAAATGCGACAAACGTTTGGTGGGGTTGAGTCCGGCCTTTCTCGAATTGATGCGGCGGGCCATGTCAATCTACTTTGCAATTGCCCGTGTCAGCATGGAGTTGGGAGTTGATGAGAGCGAAGTAGGAAACGAGCCTGGCGGTATTCGCTGTGTGTGAACGTTAGCGCGAGTTCGCTTGTTATTTTGGGGAGCGATTTCATCACTAAGCAATGTCCTTTTTGTTGTAATTTTTATGCCGGAGTTCAGCGTGTTTAATCGCCAGTTGAAGAATGCTCTTTTTACCTGCCAAGAGCAATTGTGCCTGGCGCTCGGGACAGTCGCCGACGTCGAAGCGGTGTTTCTTTCAGTTCGTGTCGATGGAGCTGGCCGGATTATCTCGGCCAACCAGCGGTTTGCGCAAACGCTGGGATACTCGCTGGAACAGCTTTCAAAAATGGTAATGAGTAACATCAACGCGCAACCGCAGAATGATTTTGCACCCAACCTGTGCGCCATCGAACGGCAACGCTATCGTGCCTCCGACGGCCGTGCTGTGACACTCAATATAGGCTGGATCGCTGCAGCGAACCGGACGTTTCAAGGCTACGGCATGGTTGCACCTGCGCTGGCGCGGGACGAACAGGAGATTATCGAAATGTTCAGCGCACTGAACCGCTCGATGGCGATGATCCAGTTCAGTCTCGCGGGTGAGGTCGTCTACGCCAACGAATCGTTCGTCCAAGCGATGGGTTACAGCCTTGCGGAGATACAGGGCAAGCATCACCGTCTGTTCTGCCTGGCGGAGGACGTGGCGTCGGCGCATTACGACGAATTCTGGAGGAGTCTGAACAAGGGCGTGTTTAACGCTGGTCGCTTTCGCCGGGTAGATAAAAGCGGAAAAGTGGTTTGGCTGGAGGCCACTTACAATCCCATCAGAGACGCTTCCGGTCGGGTTTATAAAATTGCCAAATTCGCCAGCGTAGTGACCGAGCAAGTTGAAAAAGCCGACGGAATCAAACAAGCAGCGACCATGGCTTACGACGTGTCGCTAGATACCGATGTGAAAGCTAACCGAGGGATGGAACTGGTCGCCGACTCCGTGCTCGGCACACAGAATATTTCCCAACAGATGGCCTTGGTGACCGACAGCATGACCGCGCTTGAATCGCAGTCGCAGTTGATCGCTTCCATCGTCGACACGATCGGCGCCATTGCCACCCAGACCAATCTCTTGGCGCTTAACGCCGCTATCGAAGCTGCACGCGCTGGAGTGCATGGACGAGGATTCGCGGTCGTGGCGGATGAAGTGCGCAAGCTCGCCGGCCGTACCAGTGCGGCCACCCAGGAGATTAACGGTGTGGTCAGGCAAAATCGAGAATTGGCCGGCGAAGCCGCGTTGCATGTCCAGTGCAGCAGAGACCAAGCCAACGTTTTATTGGAACTGTCCGAACAGGCAGGTATGGCGATGGCAGCTATCCAGTCAGGCGCAAAGCAAGTAGTGAAAGCGATTGGTAGAGTCACCAGCGATCTGCATTGAACGCTTTATCTGCGTCGCGGTAACGCCTCCTCCTTTGGTGAAAGCAATATGGAAGTTTTTGCGTACGGTTTTTCCGATTGATAACAGGAATTTGGATGCCAAAGCACACTTAATTCATTGATTAGGTATTGCCCAGACGTTGACATCACATTCAGGCCGTTTCGGAAAAGGAGTTTAGGGATGCCGGCGACTTTCAAAATCAGACCAAGAATGCGAACACTGCTGTCACCAGCGGTAACCAAGATTGAAATGGCGGGAATTGTTTCCTGGCTTTGTGTGTTGCTGATTGAGCCTGCGACAACGTTAAATCTGTTAAATATGTTGGTTACAGCATCGTTGTTGATTATATGGTACGTTCATCGCGTAGTTGCTGATTTTCGCATATGGAGAATGCTCGGCGGCGTGTATATATTGATTTTATCACTCGGCTTTGCGCATGTGATTGACACCAATGTGCAGCTGCGCGTCTTTACGCTGCCCCTAGCTGTGATCATCGTGGTAAGCAGTGCTATCTTATTCGTCACGGTTCAGGACTATCTTCTCTCTACATTGCTGGTCTGGATACTGATGTGGCCCAATTTGGACGTTGGCTTTTACCGGGAACTGGAAGTTTATCTGGTCATTTTTTGCGTTGCTTCCATGTCCATAGGGTTTACTCTCAGCTTTACCTATCTAAGAAACATGCGCTCAGTGTTGTTGGTCGAAAGTGAATTCAGGACATTGGCGGAGACGGATTTTCTCACATCCTTACTTAATCGACGGGCCTTTATGGGATTCTTCCAAAATGCATTGGCAGAAGGCCGCAGCGGCTACTTTATAATGTTGGACATTGACGAATTTAAATTAAAAAACGATCAGTACGGTCACGATGTCGGTGACAAGATTTTGTGTGCCATGGCCGCGTGCCTGAAATCCACCCCTGGCAGCCACAGTGTCGGGCGGATTGGAGGTGAGGAATTCGGTGTCTTGTTGTTGGGCGAAGATGATGCGGTTGCTCATGAGTACGCATTGCGCCTGCTGGGCAACATCCGTTGCAGTGTATTGCCTCCGCATCAGTTCACTTGCAGCGCGGGCGTCGCGCAGTTCCGAGCGACATCGGACATGTCCGCAGTGCTCAAATGCGCCGACAGCAATATGTATAAAGCGAAGCATGATGGTAAGGATCGGGTGTTTCAGGATGGAAAGCAGGTCAAACCGCTACGTCCTGTAACTACGTAATTAAGGTTTGACTGGAGGACGTCTGTGAAAATCGTTTTCGAAGAAATCGAATCTCCCCCTTGCTGCTTGCTTACTCTGGGCACCTTCACTTTAATGTTCCAGAACCGCTCAGAGGCTGAAAGCTTTCTCAAGCTCCTGATGGGGGCGCAGACATCGTTTAGCCCCAATCGCTGAACGTCTGCTTCTGGCCGATTGCTGCCCTTCGTGGAGGGCAGGTTAGCGTCGGATGCTCTCCTTTGCCACGTAGCATTCGATCACCGCCCAACTCAGTTTGTGACGGTGATCGTCGCAATCGTTATTCCTTCTCCAGCTCTGCAATACCTCTCACCGGATAGATCACTTCATGGGTGTCCAGATTTCGAATCTCGGATTCGATAGTAATGGTCGAGACCTGACGCCTCGGGGGCCCATTGATGTCGTCGCGGGTGGTGAAGTCCACGACATATCGCTGGCCTGCGCGGAATTCCACATCGCGAGCACCGAAGCCGCACTTGGCGCCACCGGTACCCAAGGCATTCATCGATACCCAACACCAGCTCAAGGAGTGTTTGCCTGGGGTCAAGCGCAGTGCCTGCTTGCCGGAAACGTCAAGGATTGAGCGCCGCCCGGAACCCTCTAGTAGTTGGTCGTCCACATGCGTGGCCAGCAGCAATCGATGGAATTTTACTCCCAATCCGCGAAAACGGGTGGTGGCGAAATACACCACTGGCGCATTGGCCGCGTTATTGGACAGGTCATATGGCGTCATCAACTCCGGTGCCCAATCGCCTTGGTAATCCTTGTAGTGGTAGTTGGAACAAGCGGTTGTGAGACCGGCAATCAGCAGAACAGCTGGGAGTTTGAGATACGACAGAAATGACGACGAGCGCGTTATTCTTCCTTGTTTAACGAGTTGGTTAGGATACCGCATCGCGAAGCCAGCTAGTACTTGAGCGGATTAGGAAACTCATCGCCCATCAGTTTCGAGCCAGCGAAAGTACAAGCGCACTTTTAAAGCAGTCGTCGCTCTCGTCATCGCAGAGGGCTTTGTGCTGAGGCTGAATCCACCAAAGCCATCAAGCGCCAAATCGTCGAGTCGTTGTATGTGGCTTACAACGACGCGACGAGATCATCGATCTAATGAATTGAAGAGCTGATCATCAGCCAGGGCAGGGCGCTTGGCGGGCAAGCTTGCTCCTACAGGAGGGCCATATTCAGGTGTTATGGTTGGCGCTGACGATGGAGGACTGAACATGACATTGACTGTCGACACCTTGCTCGAATTGGCCATGGCCAACCCTATCAATGCGCACATCACCGCGCGCCTGCCGGAGCTTGGTGTGCAGCAGTGCTTGCTCACGGCGGGCTGTTTGTTCCAGGCGGTGTGGAACCATCAGGCGAATCTGCCGGCGGCTCAGGGCGTGAAGGACTATGACGTTTTTTACTTTGACGAGGACCTGTCCTACGAGGCGGAAGACGCGGTAATTCGTGCGGCGCAGGTGCTATTCCAAGACCTGGGGGTGAATGTGGAGGTCAGGAATCAGGCGCGGGTGCACCTTTGGTATGGGCAGCGGTTTGGCCGGCCTTACCCGCAGTTGCATTCGGCTCGGCAGGGGGTTGACCGTTACCTGGTGGCGGGTACGTGCATTGCGCTGGATATTGCCTCGGGCGAGGTGTATGCGCCTTATGGCTTGGAGGATGTGGAGCAGGGTGTCTTGCGCATCAACCCTTTGCATCCGGAGCCGGCGCTGTTTTTGCACAAGGCCAGGAGTTATCAGGCGCGTTGGCCGTGGCTCAAGATTGTCGAGCCGGGCTGAGCCCCAATGCCGGCCAGTTAAGACGCAGCGCGGAAAAGGGGACGGGGAGTAATACAGGTATCATTGGGCCTGTCCCCCGGCAGCGTACGCCATGAAGCTGGTTATCCAGTCTTCTGCCT
>NZ_JBZXEA010000023.1:0-33766 GCF_058725345.1 Pseudomonas sp. DW-iso17
CACCATCTGCAATCCCTCGCACTGTTTGATCAGGCGAGGGACTTTGCAGCGGTTGAAAGAGGAGGGGAGTAGAGCTTATCCGGCAGTTACGTGGGACGTTTCAGTAACCTTATCGCGCAGCACCAGACTGCACAGTGCGGGCAAAAACAACAGCGTCAACACCGTACCCACCAATACGCCGCCAATCAGCACATAGGCCAGCGACGACCAGAACACCGACAGTGTCAGTGGAATAAACGCCAACGCCGCCGCCAGTGCGGTAAGGATCACCGGCCGCGCACGCCGCACCGTGGCTTCGATGATGGCCTCGCGAATCGCCATGCCGTGATCCTGGTTCTGGCGGATTTGGTCGGTGAAGATCAGCGTGTTGCGCATCAGAATGCCGCCGATGCCGATCAGCCCAAGAATTGCGTTGAAGCCGAACGGCTGGTTGAACAGCAACAAGGTCGGCACTGCGCCAATCAGGCCCAAAGGCGCGGTAGCGAACACCATGAACATCACGCCGAACGAGCGCACCTGGAACATGATCACCGTGAGGGTCAGCAGGATCATGATCGGGAACAGCGCCGCCAGGGCGACGTTGGCCTTGGCGCTTTCCTCAACCGGGCCGCCGATGTCGATTTTGTACCCGCTGGGCAGTTTGGCGATCAGTGGCTGCAGGTCTTTGTACACGGCCATTTCCACATCGGGCGGTTGTACGCCGTCGATGATGTCGGCGCGCACTTCCACGGTGGTGGCGCGGTCGCGGCGCTTGAGGATCGGCTCTTCCATTACCGCCTGGAAATGCCCGACCTGGGCCAGCGGCACCGACGTACCGGCGCTGTTGGTCAGCGTCATGTTGTTGAGGTTGGCCAGGTCTTCGCGTTGGCTGCCTTGGGCGCGGGCCACCACTGAGACGGTGCGGTTGCCTTCGCGCACTTCGGTGATCGGGTTGCCGCTGAGCAGGGCGTTGAGTTGGGACTTGACCTCGTCGGGGGTAAAACCCAGCAAGCGCAAGCGATCCTGGTCCAGCACCAGGCGATAACCGCTGGCACGTTCGCCCCATTCGAGGAAGGTGTCCCTGGTCAGCGTGTTGCCAGCCACAACCTGACGCACGTCTTCAGACAGCCCGCGCAGCACATTCAGGTCCGGCCCGGAGACGCGGAACACCACCGGGAACGGCACCGGCGGTCCGAAGACGAGCTGCGTGACCCGTACCCGCGCCGACGAAAATTCGCCTGCTGCAATGCGCTCGCGCATCCGCAGTTTCAGTGCGTCGCGGGCGTGGGAATCCGGGGTTTGCACAATCAATTTGGCAAACGCCGGGTCGGGCATTTCAGGGTTCAACGACAGGAAAAACCGCGGTGCACCGCCCCCCACATAGGTGTCGACCATACTGGTCTGCGGCTCTTGCAACAGCGCCTTCTCCACCTGCGCCGCCACGGCTTCGGTGCTTTTGAAGGCGCTGCCGGGTGGCATATACACTTCCAGAATCAGTTCCGAGCGGTCGGAGTCCGGGAAGAACTGTTTCTTCACCACCGCCATACCCAGGCCGCACACCACGAACGCGGCCACCACCAGCCCGGTCACCAGCCAGCGCCCGCGCACGCAAGCCTCCACCAGGCTGCGCAGTTTCTGGTAGTAGCGCCCGGCATAAATCGCATCATGCCCGCCGGGCACTGGCTTGATCTGCGGCAACAACTTCACGCCCAGGTAGGGCGTGAACACCACGGCCACCAGCCAGGATGAAATCAGCGCGAAACCCACGATCCAGAAGATATTGCCGGCGTATTCACCCGCCCCGGAGCGCGCAAACCCAACCGGCAGAAAGCCGATGATGGTGACCAGGGTGCCGGTCAGCATCGGCGCCGCCGTGGAGCTCCAGGCGTAGGTGGCCGCGTGGATGCGGTCAAAGCCTTCTTCGAGTTTGACCACCATCATCTCGATGGCAATGATCGCGTCGTCCACCAACAGGCCCAGGGAGATGATCAATGCCCCGAGGGTCACGCGGTCGAATTCGCGGCCCGTGACCAGCATGATCACGAACACGATCGACAGCGTCAGCGGCACGGCCGCCGCCACCACCAGCCCCACGCGAAAGCCCAGGGCCAATAGGCTGATCAGCATCACCACCGCCAGGGCGACGAAGAATTTGAGCATGAATTCATTGACTGCCAGGCTGATGTTTTTCGCCTGGTCGGAGACCTTGGCGAAATTCACGCCCAAGGGCAGGTCGGCCTGAATCCGCGCTTCTTCGGCTTGCAGGCTCTTGTCCAATTCCAGGCCGTTCCAGTGCTTCTCCATGATCACGCCCAGCATCAACGCCGGGTCGCCCTGATGGCGGATGCGATAACTGGGCGGGTCTTCATAACCGCGGCTCACGGTGGCCACATCGGCGATGCGCAATACGCGGCCATTGACTTGCAGGGGCACGTTCTCGATCAAGGCCAGGCTGTCGAACGCGCCGTCGATGCGGATATAAGCGCGGGCGCCCGCCGTTTCGACGAAGCCTGAGGGCGCCACGGCGTTTTGTGCGGCGAGGGCGGCGAAGATCTGTTCGGGCTTGATGCCCAGGGTTGCCAGGCGCTCATAGGAAAACTCCACAAACACGCGTTGGGCCTGTTCGCCAAGGATATTGACCTTTTTCACCCCTGGCAGGTTGAGCAAACCCTGGCGCAGCTCCTCGGCCATTTGCACTTGTTGGCGATGGGGCAGGTGTTCGGCTTCCAGGGCGTACAACGCAAAGTACACGTCGGAATATTCATCGTTGAAAAACGGCCCGATCACGCCCTTGGGCAGGCGCGTGGCTTCGTCGCTGAGTTTTTTGCGGGTCTGGTAGAACAGTTCCTGGATTTCGCTCGGGCGTGTGGACTCCAGGAAGGTCATGCGCATCGACACAAAGCCTGGCTGGGCGATGGTCTCGACGCGGTCGTAGTAGTCCAGTTCCTGTAGGCGTTTTTCCAGGCGGTCGGCCACTTGCTCCTGCATCTCCTGGGCGGTGGCGCCGGGCCAGGCGGCGGTGATGGTCATGACCTTGACGGTAAACGAAGGGTCTTCGGCGCGCCCCAGCTTGCCGAACGCGAAGACCCCGGCGACGAGGATCGCAATCAGCAAAAACAGGGTGACGGCGCGGTGTTTGACGGCCAGTTCGGAGAGGTTGATCCCGCGCATACTCATTGATCCTGCTGACGGTTGAGGGCCAGCGCCTGGGCGGGCAGCAAGCGCACCGTGTCGCCGCTGTGCAGCAGGTGAGCGCCGAGGGCGACGATGGTTTGGCCGGGTGTTACGCCGCTGTCGAGCAAGGCGTCTTCCTGGCCGAGGCTGGCGACCTTCACTGGTGCGAAGCTGATCTTTTGGTCATCGCCAATCAGCCAGACGCCCGTGCCTTGCCCCGCATCCTGCAAGGCGCCAATCGGCACGCGGGTTTGCAGGGGCTGGCCATTGCCTTGCAGGCGTACGGTGATGGTGGAGCCGAGGGCGAACCGCTCGACCGGACCCTGCAGCACATAACGTGCGCGGTAGGTGCGGGTGACCGGGTCGGCGCTGGCGGACAGTTCGCGCAGGGTGGCGGTCACGGCCTGGTCCGCTGCGCCAAAGGGAAGCGCCAGGGCTTTTTGCGCGGCCAGGTCACGCCGGTTCTCCGGCAGGTTGACGATGGCTTCGCGGGCGCCGTCATGGGCCAGGCGCGCCACGATTTGCCCTTCGGCCACCACTTGGCCGCGATCGGCCAGTACGTCGGTGATGATGCCGTCGCCATCGGCCTTGAGGACCGAATAAGTGCGACGGTTTTCGATCTGGCTGGCGTCCGATTGCGCCGCGGCCAGTTCGGCCTGGGCGACGCGCAGGTTGGTGGCCGACTGGTCGAAGATCTGCCGCGACACCGCGCCGGTACTGGCCAGGCGCTGGTAACGGTTTTCATCATCACGGCGCTGGCGCAGTTGGGCCTGGGCGGCGTTGACGCGGTTCTTGGCCGAGCGCAGCGCCAGTTCGAAGTCGCCGATGTCCAGCACCAACAGGGTGTCACCACGGGAGACGTGCTGGCCGGGGTCGACCTTGCGCTCGATCACCTTGCCGCTGACCCGAAAGCCCAGGTCACTTTCAGTGCGTGCCGCCACCACGCCGGTATAAGCGCTTTGCTGGGTGCCGGCTGCTTCGACTTTGACGGCCAGCACCGGGCGCGATGTGGGCGCCTGGGCGGCGCTGTCGGCCTTGCTGTTACAACCACTGAGGACCACCAGCAGAGCCAGGGGCGTGAGAAGGCGCAGGGGGAGAGGGGGCATGACGAACTCCAGGGTGACCATAGGGCAAAAAATTATGGACATAATTTTTTGCTCATATTATGGTCGAAATATAAATTAATCCAGCCCCCGGATATTCCCCATGGCAAACGCCCCGGCACCCTCACGCAGCTTGCTGTTCTTGCTGGTTGCCCTCACCGCATTGGGTGAAGTCTCGACGCAACTGATCATCCCCGGCCTGGGTGCCATCGAGCACGCGCTGCAGGCGCCGCAAGGCTCGGCACTGATGGCGCTGTCGGCGTTCGTTGCTGCGTTTGGCCTGGGGCAGCTACTGTTCGGGCCGCTGTCGGATCGCATCGGCCGGCGGCCAGTCTTGATCGGGGGCCTGGCGCTCTACGTAGTGGCGACGCTGGCGATGCTGCTGGCCACCGACATCCAGCAGTTTATCGCCGCTCGGGTGTTGCAAGGCCTGGGCGCGTGCGCCGCGCTGGTACTAGCGCGCACCGTGGTGCGCGATGTGTGGAAAGCCGAGGCAGGCCCGGCCCTGGCGCTGACGATGATCGGCATGTTGTATGCCATCGTCGTTGCGCCGATAGCAGGGGGCTTGCTGATCAAATTACTGGGGTGGCGTGCGCCCATCGCCCTGGCGTTGGTGATCGGCAGCCTGGTGTTATTGCTGGCGCTGCTGTTCTTTCGCGAGAGCAATCATCACCTCGATCCCAGGGCCGCACACTGGCGCACCCTCGGCGGGCAGTATCTGGATCTGCTCAAGGGGCGCCAGTACCGTGCTTACGCGGCGGCCCTGGCGTGTACCTATGGCGCGATGTTTGCGGTGATCGCGGGTTCATCGGCGGTGTTTATCAATCTGCTGGGGTTCAGCAGCCTTGAGTACGGGCTCAACTTCGGGCTGATTGTGTCGATGCTGATCGTCGGCTCCACCTACACCCGGCGTAACATTCAGCGCCTGGGGCCGCAGCGCATTGTGGCGATGGGTGTGACGATGGTGGCGGTGGGCGGGGTGGCAGCCCTGGCGATTTACCTAGTGTTCGGGTTGTCGGTAGTGGGGCTGGATATTCCCATCGCCCTGGTCACGCTCGGCGGCGGCCTGGTGCTGCCGGGATCCGTTACCGGGGCCGTGATGCCCAATGCGCACCGTGCGGGTTTAGCCGCCGGGCTCATGGGATTTGCACAGATGTTCGGCGCCACGTGCAGCGGGTTGCTGCTGAGCCAGTTACGCGATGGCAGTGCCGCGCCGATGATCATTATCCAGGCCGGGCTTGCACTGTCGGCACTGGTTGCCTTTCAACTGCTGCGCCAACGCCAGGTTAAAACGCTGTCCTATATATAGAACGATCAGGGCCATTTTTACCGGCTAGTGCTCAAGGGTGAGGCGATTTAAGGTGTACTCACTTTGGAGGTACACCATGAAAAAGCTGATTGGTATCTACACCAGCCCCCGCGCCCACTGGGTCGGTGATGGCTTTCCGGTACGCACGCTGTTTTCCTACGACACCATGGGCAAGCACATCAGCCCATTCCTGTTGCTGGATCACGCAGGTCCGGCCGAATTCGCCCCGACTGAACAACGTCGCGGCGTCGGCCAGCACCCGCATCGCGGTTTTGAAACCGTGACTATCGTCTATGACGGCGAAGTCGAGCACCGCGATTCCACCGGTGCCGGCGGCAAAATCGGCCCAGGTGATGTGCAATGGATGACTGCGGCCAAGGGCATTCTTCACGAGGAGTTCCACTCCACAGACTTCGCCCGTCGCGGCGGCGCACTGGAGATGGTGCAACTGTGGGTCAACCTGCCGGCCAAGGACAAAATGGCGGATGCCGGTTACCAGACCATCGTCGATGGCGACATTCCGGTGCTGCCATTGGCGAACGACGCTGGCCACCTGCGCCTGATCGCCGGGGAATTTGCCGGTACTCAAGGCCCGGCCCGCACCTTCACGCCGATAGACGTGTGGGACTTGCGCCTCAACGCCGGTAAAGCGGTCACGCTGGACCTGCACGCCGGGCGTAACACCGCTTTGGTGGTGCTCAGCGGCACATTGTTGATCAACGGCGAGGAGGTCGCACGCCAGGGGCAGTTGGCGCTGTTCGAGCGCGACGGTAAGCAACTGACCCTGGAGTCCAACGACGACGCCAAGGTGCTGCTGCTCAGCGGCGAACCCATCGACGAGCCCATCGTCGGCCACGGTCCGTTCGTGATGAATACCGAGCAGGAGATTCACCAGGCATTTGCCGACTTCCAGTCGGGAAAATTCGGGCAGATGCACGCCTGACGGTTCACCGCCACCCCCTGTGGGAGCTGGCTTGCCTGCGATAGCATCATCATGGTGTAGCTGATACACCGCGGTGTGTGCATCGCAGGCAAGCCAGCTCCCACATTTTGTTTCCAGGGTTCTGATTTCATGCGATCTTCTCGGCATTCGCCCTGGAGTCGCCTGGATGCCCTCATTTATCGCTGATCACCCGATGCTGTGCGCCGTGGCGTTGATCCTGATCGACATCGCCGTGTGGCGCCTTATTTCCCCAAACCTTGCCAACTGGAAACTCGCAGCGCGGCTAGTGATCTTTGCGGTGTTCAGTGCCGTATTGTTCAACGACGGCATGAACCCTATGCAGGCGGCGCCCTATGCCGATGACACCACCTTGCACCTGGCCGCCACGGCATTGCAGATCGGCTGGTGGCTGTTTGCGGCGCGTACCCTCACGGTATTGCTCGGCGCAGTGATGATGCAGCGGGTCGGCCATACCGGGCGCTTGTTGCAGGACCTGATGGGCGCGGTGATTTTCCTCATTGCGATCATCGCCGCCATGGCCTATGTGCTCGACCTGCCGGTCAAGGGCGTGCTGGCCACCTCGGGCGCCGTGGCGATCATCGTCGGCCTGGCCTTGCAAAGCACTCTGAGCGATGTGTTTTCCGGGATCGTCCTCAATACCACCAAGCCTTACCAGATCGATGACTGGATCTCCATCGACGGCACCGAAGGCCGTGTCACCGATATCGACTGGCGCGCCACGCGCCTGCAAACCTCCCAGGGCAGCCTGGCGGTGATCCCCAACTCCCTGGCGGCCAAGGCCAAGATCATCAACTTCTCGCGCCCGGCAGACATGTTCGGCCTGGCGGTCAGCCTGCAAGTGAGCCCACATGCGCGCCCGCAAACCGTGATCGAAGCGCTGGAACGTGCGATGCAGGGCTGCCGGCCGTTGCTGGCCCAACCGGCGCCCAGCGTCGCGTTCAAGGCGTCCACCGGCAGTGGCGTGGAGTATGAGATCAGCGGTTTTGTGCCGGCCATGGGCCTCAAGCGCGAAACCCGCAACCAGCTTTACGACCTGGCCTACCGGCATTTGCAGGCGGCGGGCGTGGGCCTGTTGTCCGCCACCGAAGGCAGCACGCCGCCTGCGGTGTCTGGCGCCCGCGCCTTGCTGGAGCGCTCGACGATCTTCTCCACCTTGCGCCAGGAAGAAAAAGACACCTTCAGCCAGAACATGACCCTGCACACCTACCGCGCCGGTGAGATGATCCTGGCGGCGGGGGAGGTCAGCGATCACCTGTTCATCATCGAGTCCGGCGTGGTCTCGGTGCTGTTGATCAAGGACGGGCACACGTTCGAGGCAGGGCGCATGGGCCCGGGGGAGGTGATCGGTGAGTCCGGCATTCTCTCCGACCAGGCGGCGCTGGCGGATTTTTCGGCCAAGACCTACTGCACGCTCTACCGCATCGAAAACGAATACCTCAAGCCGTGCCTGGACGCCCGGCATGATATCGGCGAAGCCATGAAGGCGCTGCTGGACTTCCGCCGCCATGCTGCCCAGGCCCTGACCGAAGACGCACCCGTGGTACCGGTGAAGAAGGGCTTCATCCAGTGGCTGAGGAACCGCGGCCTGTAGATTGGTCACCTGTTCTTCGCCCGGATTGGCTATTTCTCCAGGACGCCGGGGTGACTAACCTGCTCACCAATCCCACTGTCCTGGAGCAACACCATGCAAACCCGTACCGATTTCTACACCGCTTCCCCAGACGCCATGAAAGCCATGCTCGCCCTGGAAGCGGCAGTCGGCAAACTCTCCATCGAACTGCCACTGCTGGAACTGGTGCGCCTGCGCGTGTCGCAGATCAACGGCTGCGCGTTCTGCCTGGACATGCACACCGCCGATGCACGCAAGGGCGGCGAAACCGAGCGACGCCTGTACACCGTGTCGGCCTGGCGTGAAACCCCGTTCTTCACCCCGCGCGAGCGCGCCGCCCTGGCTTGGGCCGAAAGCCTGACCCTGCTCAGCCAGACCCACGCCCCGGATGAAGACTTCGACGCACTGGCCGCCCAATTCAGCCCCCAGGAACAAGTCGACCTGAGCGTCGCCATCGCCACCATCAACAGCTGGAACCGCCTGGCGGTGGGTTTTCGCAAGATGCCCAAGTAAGGCCTTCAGTTGGCTTTGAAATAGCTGCGCGGCGTGGTGCCGGTCATGCCTTTGAAAAAGGCGATCAGTGCACTGTCGCTGGCAAAGCCCAGTTCAAAGGCGCAGTAGCCCAGGCTGCGCCCGGTGGCGAGCAGTTCGATCACCCGCATCAGACGCCACTGTTGGCGCCATTGCTGATACCCCAGGCCGGTTTCCTTGAGGAAAATCCGGCCGATGGTCTTGGTGCTGGCGCCAATGTGCTGTTCCAGGTCCTGCAGCGTGGGGGGCAGGCGGTCGAGCTGGGCTAGCAGCGGCGCCAGGCGCTTGTCCCGTGGCAACGGCAGCAGCATGGGTTGTGCGGCTGCGTGGCGGATTTCATCCAGGCACAGCCCCAACAAATGGGCATAGCGACCCGCCTGCCAATCAGTCTCGAACGGCGCCAGGGCCATGGGCTCCAGCACTGCCCTGAGCAAGGCACTCACTTCGATCACCCGCACCTGGGCCGGTAATTGCTCGGCCAGGGCCGCACTCACATACACCGACCGATAGTCCACCGCCTGCTGCATCACCGCACGATGGGGTAGGCCGCTGGGGATCCAGGCTGCGCGGCTAGGTGGCAACAGGCACAGTTGATTGTCCAGGGTGATGCGCGTGCAACCTTGCTGGGTGAACAGCAGTTGCCCGCGCTGGTGCACATGCAGGCCCGAATCGTGATTGCCCAACACCGCCGCGATGCCGATCACGGGCGCTGAGTAAACATCGGGGTTGAAAGACGCGGTAGCGGCAAGCCAGGCCATGGGTTGTCCGATTTGATGGATAAAGTGTCGAAGTCTGGATAATAGCCCAGCTGGCGCGCCCTAGAATCCGTCCGTTGTGTTTATGGAGGGATCTTGTGATGACGTTTAAAAAATTGCTGGCGCTGACCATGGCCCTGCTGATGTTCCCGCAGTTGGCCCAGACCCTTTACAGCCCGGCCTTGGGCGATATCGGCCGGGCCTTTGATGTCGCGCCCGAGCGAGCGGGGCAGACCTTGTCGGTGTATTTCCTCGCCTTCGCCCTGGGCGTGGTGGTGTGGGGCCGGTTGAGTGATCGTTTGGGGCGGCGGCCGGTGATGCTGATGGGGCTGGCAGTCTATGTGGGCGCTTCGGCGCTGGCCTTGACTGCGACGACATTCAACGCCTTGCTGCTGGCCCAGGCCTGCGCGGCATTGGGTGCGGCCGTGGGGTCGGTGGTCACGCAGACAGTGCTGCGTGACCGTTTCCACGGTGCCGAACTGGCCCAGGTGTTTTCCGTGATGGGCGTTGCGCTGGCCGCCAGTCCTGCTGTCGGCTTGTTCAGCGGTGCGAGCCTGGTGGAGTTTTTCGGTTACCGCGGTGTGCTCTGCACGTTGCTGATGCTCGCGGGGGTGTTATGGGGCTGGTGTTGGTGGGCCTTACCGGAGACCCGTCCGGCATCGCTGCCCACCGCCGCCCTTGGCCAGACGCTCGGCCTGATGCTCAAGGATGCCGGAGTATGGCGCTCGGTCGGGTTGGTCGCGGCGTTCAATATTGCGCTGTTCAGCTATTACAGCGTGGGGCCGTTTATCTTCGCGCAGCAGGGGCGTTCCACCGCCGAGTTTGGTTACAGCGGTGTGCTGCTGGCGCTGGGCTCCGGCTCGGGTGCATGGCTGAACAAAGCCTTGCTCAAGCATGGGTGGAGCGGCGAGCGGTTGGTGGTTGTCGCCGCCACGGTGACCGTGGTGGGGAGCCTGTTGGTGTTGGCCCTGCAGCACAGTTGGCTGTTGGTGTGGCCGATGCTGTTGGTGGTGCTGGCCTTCGGCATGGCGATTCCCAACGTGCTGGGGGCGGCCCTGGTCGATTACCGTGACCGCCTTGGCACCGCCGCCGCCCTGTTTGGCTTGCTGTACTACCTGGTGATTGGTGGCGGGCTGGCTTTGGTGACCTGGTCCCAGGATCTTGGCTGGAGCCTGTTGGTGTGCGCTTTGGCGGCGTTGTGGCTGGCCACGTCGCGGCTATTCAGAAGTTGACCGACGCGCTCAGGCGCGCGGTCAACGGTGCACCCTGGAACAGGTAGTCATCACCCATGTATTCGCCGGCGTCGCGCCAGTAGCGCTTGTCGAACAGGTTATCGACGCTCAGGCGAAACACGGTCTCGTAGCCATCGACCTTGGTGGTGTAGCGGCTACCGACGTTGACCACCGCGTAGTCGCCCACTTCCACATTGCCGGTGCGATTGGCGGACTTCTTGGCGCTGTATTGCACGCCGCCCAATACCGCCAGGCCGTTGACCCAGGGCAGGGCGTAGTCGGCGTACACGCTGGCGCGCAGCTTGGGCACGTTGATCGCCTGATGGCCTTCGTACGCCGGCGTGCCGCTGCCGCTCACCCGCGCTCGGATCGCGGCCACGCTGGTGGCGATCTGCAGACGGTCGGTGGCCCAGCCGTTGGCGGACAATTCAATGCCGGTGTTTTTTTGCTGGCCCTGCTGCACGTAGTTGAACGTGTCACCTTCGGGTTTGGCGTACTGGTAAGCCTGGCGCGTCTGGAACACGGCGGCGGCGAAGCTGATACGGCGCCAGTCGTATTTCACCCCGGCTTCGAGCTGGCGCGAGACAGTGGGGGCGAGTGTTTCATCCGCATTGTTTGCGAACCACGGCGCGGTGCCGCCCAGGGACAGGCCCTTGCTGTAGCTGGTGTACAGCGAAACGTTGTCCACCGGCTTGTAGATCAGCGAGGCCTGGGGCAGGAACACGTACTGTTGGGTGTGGCGCGTCTGGTTGCCGGTGACGCTGTCGAAGGCTTTTTCGTCCAGGCGCACTTCACGGCCGCCGAGGATGGTTTGCCAGTGCTCGTTGAAGCGGATGCGGTCGGTGACGAACAGTCCGTACTGGCGGCTGTCGAGGTTGCGGTGGCTGTCGTTCAACGGCTTGTCGGTCGGGGGAAAGCTCGGCACCTCTTCGTTGATATTGGCGGTGCCGATGAATTCGTTGACCGACTTGCGTTTGTCGATCACTCGGCGAAACGCGCTGCTGCCAAAGGTCAGTTCATGGCCGATGCCGGCAGTGTCGAAGAGGCCGGTCATGGCCGCCTGGATTTCGTCGTCGCGGCGAGTGTCGTCCGGGCTGCGGTAGTCGTAGACGTCGTAATTGCCTTCGGGGCTGAAGTAGTTCGGCACGCTGGCGGCACTGCAACTGGCCGAACCATAGCAACCCCAGGCAAACGAGCTGTAGTCATCAATCACCACCTTGCTACGCGCCGCGCTGACACTGCCTTTCCACTGATCGCTGAAACGGTACTCGAACTTGCCGTTGAGGTTCAGCGAATCAATCCCCACCTGCTTGCCGCCCGTCTGGTGCCCCAGCAGCTTCTTCGGTGAAGCACCGTGGGGCACTTCGGTGCCGCCCAACAGTTGATACCCCGGTACCGAGCGCTGTTGTTTGTTCTGGTATTCGGCGTCCAGTTGCAGCACGGCGTCGGGGCTGATGTTCCAGTCAAAGGCCAGGGACACGAAATCGCGCTGGCCGTTGGCGTGTTCCACATAGGAGTTGAGGTCTTCATGGGCGACGTTGGCGCGCAGGCCGAACTGCTGCTCGCTGCCAAACCAGCCGCCGACATCGGTGGCGATGTAACCACTGCCACGATCATCAGTGGACACCGTCACCGAGCGCACATCCTGGGGGCGTTTGGTCACGTAGTTGATCACCCCGCTGGGCTCGGAAATGCCGCTCTGCAAACCGGCCAGGCCCTTGAGCACTTCCACCTGCTGCTTGTTTTCCAGCGCGACGTTCTGCTCGCCGGTGATGGTGCGCCCATTGATCTTGTAACTGCTGGCCGCGTTCAGCGAAAAGCCACGCACCACGAAATTCTCGTAATAACCGATAGGCGCATAACTGTCGCCCACTGAGGCATCGTTGCGCAGCACTTCACTGAGCAAGCGTGCCTGCTGGTCCTTGATCAGCGCGGCGTTGATCACGGTGATCGAGGCGGGGGTGTCCAACAGCGGCGCTTCATCAAAGCCGCCCACCGACGCGGTTTCACTGCGGTAGCCCGACTCATCCTGGCCCTGAACCTTTACCGTCGGCAACTCGATCTCGGCGGCCAGGCTGCTGCCGATGCCGCCACTGAGCAACAGGCCGAGGGCGAAACGTGAAGTGACGACGGGGCGAAAACGCAAAACCATGGGTAAAGGCCTTAAAGCGTTGGGCGGGGGGCGCCTAAGCTAGGCATAAGCGCGGCCTTTTACAAGCTTTCGCGCAAGGTTCGCACGGCGAGACAACCCGTCTCAGCTCCGATGCCGATCCTGTTGCGGCTCGACAGCCAGGCGCCGGCTTGCGATAGACAAGGCTCCCCTCATCGTTTCAGGAGATTGTCATGGGTATCGCAGGTAAAGTCGCGCTGGTCACCGGCGCCGGGCAGGGCATAGGCCGGGCTATTGCCATGCGCCTTGCACAGGACGGCGCCGATGTCGCGTTGGTGGACATTGACGGCGCCAAGCTCAACGCCGTGGCCGCCGAAATCGTCGCCACCGGCCGCAAAGCCTCTGTGTTCATCGCTGATGTATCCAGACGCGAACAGGTGACGGCTGCGGTAGAGCATGCCCACCAGACGCTGGGCGGATTCGACATCATCGTCAATAACGCCGGAGTGGCGCAGATCGACTCATTGCTCGATGTCAGCCCGCAGCAGGTCGAGCGCACCCTGGATATCAACGTCAAGGGCGTGCTGTGGGGGATCCAGGCGGCCGCCAACAAATTCAAGGCGCTCAAGCACAAGGGCAAAATCATCAATGCTTGTTCAATCGCAGGGCATGAAGGCTTTGCGCTGT
This sequence comes from Pseudomonas sp. DW-iso17, assembly GCF_058725345.1. NCBI lineage: Bacteria > Pseudomonadati > Pseudomonadota > Gammaproteobacteria > Pseudomonadales > Pseudomonadaceae > Pseudomonas > Pseudomonas sp. DW-iso17. The sequence goes on from NZ_JBZXEA010000023.1 coordinate 13,454, forward strand.
TAGGGGTCTACTCGGCGAGCAAATTCGCGGTGCGCGCCTTGACCCAGGCGGCGGCCAAGGAACTGGCGAGCGCGGGGATCACGGTAAACGCCTATTGCCCCGGTGTGGTGGGCACCGATATGTGGGTTGAGATCGACAAGCGCATGGCCGAGATTACCGGGGCGCAGGTGGGGGCAACCTACAAGCAGTACGTGGATGGGATTGCCTTGGGCCGTGCGCAAACGCCGGAGGATGTGGCGGGGTTTGTGGCATTTCTGGCAGGCCCGGACGCAGACTATATGACCGGGCAGGCGCCGTTGATCGACGGTGGCCTGGTCTACCGCTGACAGCGTGGTCGACTCGCCTGCGTGGGAGTCGATCCCTTGTATCAGTGGGTTTTGCCGGGCATATCAATACCCAGTTGGTTCACGCGTCGGTACAGGGTTGCCCTTGAAATCCCCAGGGCCTGTGCCGCAGGCGAGGGTTTCCAGCGATGGCGAATCAACGCATCCAGAACCATTTGACGCTCGGGGCTGGCGCTTTGCTCTTCCAGCCCTTGAGGCTGCTCGCCCCGGATTTCAATCGGCAAATCCACCACTTGCAGCGTAGTGCCTTCGCACACCGCACAGGCGTACGCCAGCACATGCCGCAGTTGCCGCACATTGCCCGGCCACGCATAACCCAGTAGCAATTGCAGTGTGGCCTGGCCGATGCCCAACGACACGCCACTGTTACGCGCCTCTTGCTCCAACAGCCGATTGATCAGGGCCAGCTTATCGGTGCGTTCGCGCAACGGCGGCAGGCAGAAGCGCGCACAACCCAGGCGAAAGTACAGGTCTTCACGGAATCGGCCCGCGCTGACCAGCGCCGCCAAATCGCGGTGGCTGGCGCAGATCACCTGAATGTTCACCACGCGGGTTTTCGCTGCGCCCAACGGCGCGACTTCACCCTCGGCCAGCACCCGCAGCAACCGTGTCTGCAACGCCAACGGCATATCGCCGATTTCGTCGAGGAACAACGTACCGCCTTCGGCTTGCAGTAGCAGCCCGCTCATGCCTTTGCTGGAGGCTCCGGTGAAGGCGCCGGGCGAATAGCCGAACAGCTCGCTTTCAATCAGGCTCTCCGGAATCGCCGCGCAGTTCACCGCCACAAACGGCCCGTGCCGGCGCGCGCTGTGCTCGTGCAACTGGCGGGCGAAGACTTCTTTGCCGACGCCGGTTTCACCTTGCACCAGCACGGGCAGGTTGCGGTCCTTGACCCGCGCAGCCAAGCGCAGGTGCTCCTGGATCCGCGGGTCGACTTGAGTCTCTGGCAGCGCCCGAACCGAGGGGCGTCGGGGTGCATTGACCCTCACGTGTACCGCGTCGGGCTTGCCCAGCCAGTGCAACTGCCGGGTTGACTGATCAGTGGCTGCACGCAATGCATCCACATCGAACACTTCGCCGATATGCTCAGGCAGCTGGCCAAAGCGCAAGCGCAGGGCTTGACGCGCCTTGCTGTTCAAGGCGTGCAGACGTCCGTCCTGGTCCCAGGCCAGCAGCAGGTCGGGTTGGCTGTCGACAAAGCCTGGAGTGCTATGGGCTTGTAACACCCAGTGCTGCCGGGCGCTGTGCATGAAAAAAGCGTTTTCGATGGCCTGGGCGCTCTGCGCCACCATCTGCCTTATCAGGTGCTGGCTGCCGCGGTCATCCGGCGACTTGAGCGCCGAGACATCCAGCACACCCAACAGGTGGCCCTGCGGGTCGAAGATGGGCGCAGCCGAACACGTCAGGCCGATAAACGCTGCGCGAAAGTGATCACGCTTGTGCACCGTTACCGCCGTTTTATTGGTCAGCACCGTGGCCACGCCGCAGGTGCCTTCCTCGGCTTCCGACCAGCAGGTGCCCAGGTAAAGGCCGGCCTTGCGGCAGTCGGTGCGAATGCTCGCATCGACACGGTGATCGATGGTCTGGCCCTGGGCGTCGGTGAGCATCACGCAGTAGTCGGCATGGCGCACGCGATGGTGCAACTGTGCGACTTCTTCGCCGGCGATGCGCATGAACAGCTCGGCGCGCTCGCGGCATTCCTTGAGCAAGGGTTCGCTGAGGATACGTGGACCTTGCAGGGAGCCGGGGTCCAGGCGGTGTTGCTCCATGGACCGCCGCCACGAATCGAAGATCAGCGACGGCACGGGCGCCTGGGGCAGGCGCTCGGCATTGCGGACCACGCGGCTGACACAGTCGACATGCTCCCTGGAGTTCATGGCGAGCATAAAGCCTCCGGTTCTCAAGCTTTGTTGTTATGCGCGTCATTAAGCGCGCATGTGTGCCCACGGACAAGGGCACCCTGACCAACGCCTGCATTGAGACGCTGCGTCTCATGCCGCTGAGACTCAAGGGTCGAACTGCGTGGTTGCGTCTCACATTTAGTCGACCACTTGCCTGGGCATCGCTGTGTTGCACGGCTCTGGATCAAGGCTTTGCCAGGTTTTCTCGACGGTTGGCACAAGCTGTGCTGAACAGCTTGGCACTGGCCGCAGCCAGTTTTTTGTGCGTCGAGACAACCTGGAGAACAACAAGATGTCCACCCACCTGTGCACCGATCAGTTACTGCATGCCTACACCGTGATGCGCACCATCCGCGATTTCGAAGAACGCCTGCATGTGGAGTTCGCCACCGGCGAGATCCCCGGTTTCGTTCACCTGTATGCCGGTCAGGAAGCCTGCGCCGCTGGCGTCATGGCGCACCTCAATGACGATGATTGCATCGCGTCCAACCACCGCGGCCACGGACACTGCATCGCCAAGGGCGTCGACGTGTTCGGCATGATGGCCGAAATCTATGGCAAGAAAACCGGCGTGTGCGGCGGCAAGGGCGGCTCCATGCACATCGCCGACCAAGAGAAAGGCATGCTCGGCGCCAACGGCATTGTCGGTGCCGGCGCACCGTTGGCCGCGGGGGCGGCGCTGGCTGCCAAGCTCAAGGGGAGCCAGGGCGTGGCAGTGGCATTTTTTGGCGACGGTGGCTCCAACGAAGGTGCCGTGTTCGAAGCGATGAACCTGGCGTCGATCATGCAGCTGCCGTGTCTGTTTGTCGCCGAAAACAACGGTTATGCCGAGGCCACTGGCGCCGGTTGGTCGGTGGCCTGCAAAGACATCGCTGAGCGCGCCGCCGGGTTTGGTATGCCGGGGGTGATCGTCGACGGCAATGATTTTTTCGCGGTGCATGAAGCACTCGGCGTTGCTGTGGAGCGGGCGCGCCAAGGCGACGGGCCAACGCTGGTCGAGGTCAAGCTCAGCCGTTTCTATGGGCACTTCGAGGGCGATGCGCAAACCTATCGCGGCGCTGACGAAGTGAAAAACCTGCGTGAAAACGCCGATTGCCTGGCCTTGTTCCGTCAGCGCTGCCATGCCGAAGGCTGGCTGGATGCAGCGCAGTTCGAGCGCATCGACGGTGAAGTGGCGCAATTGATCGAAGACGCCGTACGCCTGGCCAAAACCGATCCCAAGCCCCAGGCCGCCGACCTGCTAAGCGACGTTTACGTGGCCTACCGCTGATACCAACCCTATAAAAACAAGACGTGGAGAGAATCTAATGGCTCGTAAAATCAGCTATCAGCAGGCGATCAATGAGGCCTTGGCTCAAGAGATGGGCCGTGACCAGAGCGTATTCATCATCGGTCAGGATGTGGCCGGTGGCACCGGTTCCCCCGGTGAGCAGGACGCATGGGGCGGCGTGCTCGGCGTGACCAAGGGCTTGCACCCGCAATTTCCCGGGCGCGTGCTGGACGCACCGTTGTCTGAGGTCGGCTACGTGGGCATGGCGGTGGGCGCCGCTACCCGTGGCATGCGCCCAGTGTGCGAATTGATGTTCGTCGACTTCATCGGCTGCTGCCTGGACCAGTTGCTCAACCAGGCTGCCAAGTTCCGCTATATGTTCGGTGGCAAAACCACTACACCGCTGGTGATCCGTGCCATGTACGGCGCCGGTTTGCGGGCGGCTGCCCAGCATTCGCAAATGCTCACCTCCATGTGGACGCATATCCCCGGCCTCAAGGTGGTATGCCCGGCCACGCCCTACGACGCCAAGGGCATGTTGATCCAGGCAATCCGCGACAATGACCCGGTGATTTTCCTTGAGCACAAAATGCTCTACGGCATGCAGGGCGACGTACCGCAAGAGCTGTACACGGTCCCGTTTGGCGAAGCCAACTTTGTGCGTGAGGGCAAGGATGTGACGCTGGTGACCTACGGCCGCATGCTGCATGTCGCCCTGGAGGCTGCGGCCAACCTGGCGCGTCAAGGCATTGATTGTGAAGTGCTGGACCTGCGCACCACCAGCCCGCTGGATGAAGACAGCATCCTTGAAAGCGTCGAGAAAACCGGGCGCCTGGTGGTGATCGACGAATCCAACCCACGCTGCTCGGTCGCCACCGACATCAGTGCCCTGGTGGCCCAGCGGGGGTTCGCTTTCCTGCGCGCTCCCATCGAGATGGTCACCGCGCCGCACACCCCGGTGCCGTTTTCCGATGCACTGGAAGACCTGTACATCCCCAACGCCGCGAAGATCGAGGCCGCCGTGATGAAGATTGCCGACAAGAGGACCGCCGCATGATTCATACCCTGACCATGCCCAAATGGGGCCTGTCGATGACCGAGGGCCGCATCGATGTCTGGCTCAAACAACCCGGCGACCGAGTGGAAAAGGGCGAGGAAGTGCTGGACGTGGAGACCGACAAGATCTCCAGCAGTGTCGAGGCGCCTTTTAGCGGCGTGCTGCGTCGGGTACTGGCGCTCAGTGATGAAACCCTGCCGGTGGGCGCTCTACTGGGAATTGTGGTGGAGGGCGAGGCGACAGAGGCTCAGATCGATAGCGTGATCGAAAGCTTCAACGCCGGGTTCGTCTCCAGTGCCGCCGAAGCCAAAGAGGCCGGCCCCAGCGCACAAAAAGTCGAGGTAGGCGGGCGCTTGCTGCGTTATCTGGACATGGGCGAGGGCGGCACGCCGCTGGTGTTGGTGCACGGCTTCGGGGGCGATCTGAACAACTGGCTGTTCAATCAACCGGCCCTGGCCGCCGAACGCCGGGTGATTGCCCTGGACCTGCCGGGGCACGGGGAGTCGGGCAAGTCTCTGCAAACGGGAGACGCTGCCGAACTCAGTCATGCCGTACTGGCATTGCTCGACCACCTGGCGCTCGACCGTGTGCATTTGACCGGCCACTCCATGGGTGGGCTGGTGACCCTCACCGTCGCCAGCCTGGCGCCTGCACGTATCGCCTCCATCACCTTGATCGCCAGCGCCGGTCTGGGTGCCGATATCAACGGCGATTACCTGCGAGGTTTTGTCGAAGCCAACAACCGTAACGCGCTCAAGCCGCCATTGACTCAACTGTTCAGTAACCCTGCGTTGGTGACGCGGCAGATGCTGGAGGACATGCTCAAATTCAAGCGCCTGGAAGGGGTGGATCAAGCGTTGCGCCAGCTCGATCACAAGCTGTTCGATGGCGGGCGGCAGATGCTGGATCTTCGCAGCGAGGTGGGCCGCCAGCCGAGCCTGGTGATCTGGGGCAGTGACGATGCGATCATCCCGGCAAGTCACGCCCAAGGGCTGCAGGCTCAGGTGCATGTATTGCCGGGGCAGGGGCATATGGTGCAGCTGGAGGCGGCGGAGCAGGTCAATCAACTGATCTCCACTTTTTTGAACGCGCAGCCCTGATTGAGGTTCAAGGGAGGGACGGTTTGGTCTGTCCCTCCCACAAGGTCAAGCGTGTTTTTTCAGCTGGAGCGTTTCAGGGTTTCGCTGGGCAGCTCCTGAAAAAGCGCCCGGTAGCTGTTTGAAAACCGCCCCAAATGCCAGAACGACCAATTCATCGCGACCTCGGCCACCGTGGTGTCGGTCGTGCTCAGCAACTCCCGCCGCGCCCCGTTCAAGCGGCGCAACCGCAACCACTGCGCCGGGCTTATCCCCGTGTAGGTCTTGAACCCTTGCTGCAATTGGCGCAACGGCACACCCGCAATCTGCGCCAGTTCCAACAGGTTGGCGGTTTCATCCGGTGCATCCGCCGCCCATTCGCCGATGCGCGCCATCAATTGGCGTTCTTCATTGCGCTTTTGCAATGAACTGCCGTCCAGGCACACGCAGGCGTTATCGAGGATAAACAGGCAGTCGTCGAGCAGTTGCTGGGTGAGGGCATCGCGGCTGATGGGGTCGGTCAGTGCCGACAGGCGCGTAAGGGTGCCGCTCAGCCAGCGAGTGAACAGCGCATTTTGCCGACAGGTCAGCGGTGCCATGAACAAGCCTTCGAGTTTGGCTATATCCAGGCCCTGGCGCTGGACGAACTGCGGGCCGAACACCACTGCCACTTCGCGGTAGTTTACCGGGGTGATCCAGGTGTTGCGGCTTTCGCCATTGAGCAGGTACAGCGCGTTGTCACTGGCGTCGAAACAGAACGCCAGGGCGCCGGCAGGTGCGTTGAAATGCTGCTCCACCCGGGTGTTCATGCACTCTTCGTAGACCTGCACCCCGTGCAGGTCGAGGTAGCGCACCTGCCCGGCAAAATGCCCGGGGGACATCTGCTGGTACTGCTGCACCCAGCCGGGTGTCGCACTGCATTGGGCGGCCACATCGCCGGTGGCGAAGGCCTGTACGCGCAAAGCGGTTGCCTGTGTCATGGTGATCCGTGCGCACTCTATTGGTGCGTTGTGCCGCGTGCAAAGTGGATAGATGCCGTTTCAAGGCTGGCCCAAGATAGACCTCAATGCGCTGGGAGTGCAACCCAGCGTCGCATCCCACCCAAGACGAGGTCCTTATGAACGCCCCCTTCGATCAGCTGTCCACCTGGCTGAAAGAACACAAGATTACCGAAGTCGAATGCGTGATCAGTGACTTGACTGGCATCGCACGCGGCAAGATTGCACCCACCAACAAGTTCCTGCATGAGCGAGGCATGCGCCTGCCGGAAAGTGTGTTGCTGCAAACGGTAACCGGGGACTTTGTCGACGACGATATCTATTACGACCTGCTGGACCCGGCCGATATCGACATGATTTGCCGCCCGGTCGCCAATGCCACTTACGTAGTGCCGTGGGCCATCGAGCCCACCGCCATCGTAATCCACGACACCTTCGACAAGCAGGGCAACCCGATCGAACTGTCGCCGCGTAATGTGTTGAAGAAAGTCCTGCAGCTCTATACCGATCAAGGCTGGCAGCCGATTGTCGCGCCGGAAATGGAGTTCTACCTGACCCAGCGCTGCGAAGATCCGGACCTGCCCTTGAAAACCCCGATTGGCCGTTCTGGCCGTGCCGAAACCGGGCGCCAGTCGTTTTCCATCGATGCCGCCAACGAATTCGACCCGCTGTTCGAAGATGTCTATGACTGGTGCGAAGCCCAGGGCCTGGACCTCGACACCCTGATCCACGAAGACGGCCCCGCGCAGATGGAAATCAACTTCCGCCATGGCGACGCCCTGGACCTGGCCGACCAGATCACGGTGTTCAAGCGCACCTTGCGCGAGGCCGCCCTCAAGCACAACGTCGCCGCCACCTTCATGGCCAAGCCGGTGGCCGACGAGCCCGGCAGCGCCATGCACCTGCACCAGAGCGTGGTCGAAATCGCTACCGGCAAACCGGTGTTCGTCGATGCCGACGGCAACATGAGCCCGTTATTCCTGCATCACATCGGCGGCCTGCAGAAGTACATCCCCAAGCTGCTGCCGATGTTTGCCCCCAACGTGAACTCGTTTCGGCGTTTTTTGCCGGACACCTCGGCGCCGGTCAACGTCGAATGGGGCGAAGAAAATCGCACCGTCGGCCTGCGCGTACCCACGTCCAGCCCGGAGGCGATGCGCGTGGAAAACCGCCTGCCAGGGGCCGATGCAAACCCGTACCTGGCCATTGCCGCGAGCCTGTTGTGCGGTTATCTGGGCATGATCGAGCACATCGAACCCAGTGCCCCGGTGGAAGGCCGCGCCTATGAACGCCGCAACCTGCGCCTGCCGTTCACCCTCGAAGATGCGCTGGCGCGCATGGAGGATTGCGACACGGTCAAGCAGTACCTGGGCGAAAAATTCGTGCGCGGCTACGTCGCGGTCAAGCGCGCCGAGCATGAGAATTTCAAGCGGGTGATCAGTTCCTGGGAGCGCGAGTTCCTGCTGTTGAGCGTCTGAAAACAAGCATAAGAGGGGTGACGATATGCGTCTTGTGAACAAGCTTCTTCCACTGGCCTTGGTCGCGGCGTTCAGCGGTGCCGGTCAGGCGGCGCCGACGGTGAGTGTCTACAACTGGACCGATTACATTGGCGAGACCACCTTGGCGGATTTCCAGGCCAAGACCGGCATCAAGGTGATCTACGATGTGTTCGACTCCAACGAAACCCTGGAGGGCAAATTGCTGGCCGGGCGCACCGGGTATGACGTGGTGGTGCCGTCCAACCACTTCCTGGCGCGCCAGGTGAAGGCCGGCGCGTTCCTCAAGCTTGACCGCGCGCAGTTGCCCAACTTCAAGAACCTGGACCCCAAGCTGCTCAAGTTACTGGAACAGAACGACCCCGGTAATGCGCACTCGGTGCCGTACCTGTGGGGCACCAATGGCATTGGCTACAACGTCGACAAGATCAAGCAAGTGCTGGGCATCGACCGCATCGACTCGTGGGCGGTGTTGTTCGAGCCGGAAAACATCAAGAAGCTGCATGAGTGCGGCGTGGCCTTCCTCGATTCAGCGGATGAGCTGTTCCCGGCGATCCTCAACTACATGGGCAAGGACCCACGCAGCGAGAATGCCGACGACTACAAGCAGGCCGAAGCCAAGTTGCTCACGCTGCGGCCGTACATCACCTATTTCCACTCTTCCAAGTACATCTCCGACCTGGCCAACGGCAATATCTGCGTGGCCTTCGGTTATTCCGGCGATGTGTTCCAGGCCGCCAACCGCGCCAAGGAAGCCAAGAACGGGGTGAACATTGCGTACTCGATCCCCAAGGAAGGCTCTAACCTGTGGTTCGACCTGTTGGCGATTCCGGCCGATGCGAGCAACCCTGAAGAAGCCCATGCGTTCATCAACGACCTGCTTGAGCCTGAGGTGATTGCCAAGGTCAGCACCTCGGTGGGCTATGCCAACGCCAACCCGGCCGCCAAGCCGTTCATGCCTGCGGAGCTGGTGAACAATCCTGAGGTGTACCCGCCCCAGGACGTACTCGACAAACTCTATATCTCCACCACGCCTACGCCGGCGACCATGCGCGTGATGACCCGCGCCTGGAGCAAAGTGAAGTCCAACCGATGATGCAGTCCAATGAACATGCCCCGTCCTATTACCGCGCTTCGGCGAATGCCATGGTGCAGCGGCCCGCACTTGAGGCAGACCTGAGCGCCGATGTGTGTGTGATCGGCGGCGGTTTCACCGGGGTCAACACCGCCATTGAACTGGCCCAGCGCGGGCTTTCGGTGGTGCTGCTGGAAGCGCGCTGCATCGGTTGGGGCGCCAGCGGGCGCAACGGTGGGCAATTGATCCGTGGCATTGGCCATGATGTCTCCGGGTTTGCCAAATACGTGGGCGAGGAGGGCGTGCTCTATATGGAACGGGCCGGTATCGACTCGGTCGCCCTGGTGGGCCAGCGCATTGCCGAGCACGGCATCGACTGTGACCTGCGCTGGGGCTTTTGCGAACTGGCTAACACCCCGGCGCAGTTTGCCGCGTTCAAGGGCGAACAGGCGCACCTGGAGGCCATGGGGTATGCCCATGAAACGCGGCTGGTCGGCCCACAAGACATGGCACAGGTGGTGGGCTCTACGGTGTATGCCGGCGGCCTGGTCGACATGGGTTCCGGGCATCTGCACCCGCTTAACCTAGTTTTGGGTGAAGCGCGTGCGGCCGAGGCCCTTGGGGTGCGCATCTTTGAGCACAGCCCGGTGCTGGAGCTGATCCATGGCGAGACGGTGCAAGTGCGCTGCGCAGGCGGCAGCGTGCGCGCAGCCAACCTGGTGCTGGCATGCAATGCCCATCTTGAGGAACTGGAGCCGCGCTTGAGCGGCAAGGTGCTGCCGGCGGGCAGCTACATCATCGCCACCGAGCCACTGCCTGAACCAGTAGCCCAGCAGTTGATCCCGCGGAACCTGGCGCTGTGCGACCAGAAAGTCGGCCTGGATTACTACCGGCTGACTGCCGACCGGCGCCTGTTGTTCGGCGGTGCCTGCCACTACTCGGGGCGCGACCCCCAGGACATCGCCGCGTACATGCGCCCGAAAATGCTCAAGGTGTTCCCACAGTTGGCCAACACGGCTATCGAGTTCCAGTGGGGCGGCAAGATTGGCATCACCGCCAACCGCTTTCCCCAGGTCGGGCGGCTCAAGCAGTACCCCAATGTGTTCTATGCCCAAGGCTATTCCGGTCACGGCTTGAACGTGACGCATTGGTGCGCACGGCTGCTGGCCGAAGGGATACATGCGGGTGCAAGCCAGGGCCTGGATATCTTCAGCCAGGTGCCGCACATGACCTTTCCCGGTGGCAAGGCGCTGCGCTCGCCACTGCTGGCGTTGGGGATGTTGTGGTATCGGTTGCGCGAAGCACTCTGATTCCTGACCCAATGTGGGAGGGGGCTTGCCCGCGAAGGCGGTGTGTCAGTCACTGAATCTTCAACTGAACCACCGCTATCGCAGGCAAGCCAGCTCCCACACTGGTTCTGAGTTGCTCACAAAATCATCACCCGGCATAGACACCCTGTGAGACGTCAGTCAGATAGCCTCAGGTTCGGTCAGCACTTTGCGAAAGGTTTCCACCAACGGCCTCAAGTTGACGCGGTGCCATGCCGCCCACAGCGGTGTGGTGTAGGCCAGCCACGGCAGCTCGCGCAACACTACGCCTGGCGGTGCGTTGCGGCTCAGGCCTTTTTGCACCATCGCCACCCCCAGCCCGGACGCCACCAGGCCCAGTGCGGTAAAGGGCTCGCTGGCCTCCATGGGGATTTGCGGGGTGAAACCGGCACGGATACAGGCGGCGACGAAATCATCGGCCGGGTTGGCGCCAGGTTTGCGCTGCACGCCGATCCATTGTTGGTCGGCCAGGTGCTCGGGTAACAGTTCATGTTGTTGAACCAGCGGATGCTGTTCGGGCAGGGCCAGCAGCATCGGGTCATCGAGGACTTGCCAGGCGGTCAGGTCCGGGTCGTCGGCGGCAGGTGGTTCGCCCACCAGGGCGATGTCCAGGCTGCGTTGGCGCAAACCTTCGAGTTGTTCCAGGGAGGGCAGGTTATACAGCTTGATGTGCACGGCGGGCCTATCGTCGCGCAGTATGCGCAAGGCATTGGGCAGGACACCGGCGTGCATGGCGTTCTCGATATAACCGATGCACAAACCGCCTTCTTCACCACGGCCCAGGCGCTTGCCCAGGGACTCCAGGCGGTTGGCGTGGGTCAGCAGGGCCTTGGTTTCGGCCAGGAAGGTCTGGCCGTCGCGGGTCAGGCGGATGCGCTGCTGGCTGCGCTCGAACAGGGTCAGGCCCAGGCGTTCCTCGAGCTGGGCGATCTGCCGGCTCAGGGGCGATTGGGAAATGTGCAAGCGCTCGGCGGCGCGGCCGACGTGTTCTTCTTCGGCTACCACTTCGAAGTAGCGCAACTGGCGTAGATCAATCATGTAAGACCTTCAAGGACTCAAGTTGGTCGCAGTATGTCTTGGACGGTCTGATCTGCGCAATCTAGCATCTGCTCAACGGTCACAGCGACCTCGCACCGATTGAGGAACCACCATGAGCTTGAAAGACACACTGCCCGGCGTACTGGGCTTTGGCACCGCCCCCTTGGGCAATATGTTCCGCGCCATCCCCGAAGCAGAAGCCCAGGCCACCGTCCAGGCCGCCTGGAACCAGGGCGTGCGTTACTTCGATACCGCGCCGTTCTACGGCTCGGGCCTGTCGGAAATTCGCCTGGGCCAGGCGCTGTCCAACTATCACCGCGACGACTACGTGCTCAGCACCAAGATCGGCCGGGTGATTCTCGATGAAGTCGAAGAAACCGCCCGTGACCTTGGCGAAAAAAGCGGCGTATTCGAACACGGCCGGCCCAATAAAATAATCAATGACTACAGCGCCGACGCCACCCTGCGCTCCATTGAAGACAGCCTGACACGCCTGCAAACCGATCGCCTGGACATCGTGTGGGTTCACGACATCGCCCAGGATTTTTACGGCGACCAATGGCTGGAATACTTCAACCAGGCCCGCACTGGTGCCTTCAAAGTACTCACCCGTTTGCGCGAGCAAGGAGTGATCAAGGCCTGGGGGCTGGGCGTCAATCGTGTCGAGCCTTGCGAGTTGACCCTGGACCTGGCCGAAGCCCAGCCTGATGGTTTTCTGCTGGCGGGTCGCTATACGCTGCTGGACCACGACCGCGCCTTGCAGCGCCTGATGGACGCGGCCCACGCCCAGCAGGTCGAGATCGTTGTCGGTGGCCCGTACAGCTCCGGCATCCTCGCTGGCGGTGCGCACTTTGAATACCAGCAAGCCGGCCCGGCGATCATTGCCAAGGTCGAGCAGATCAAGGCAATTGCCCAGGCGTTTGGCGTCAGTATCAAGGCCGCTGCGCTACAGTTTTCACTGGCCCATCCGGCAGTGGCAGCGGTGATTCCTGGTGCCAGTCGTCCGGGGCGGATTGCCGAAGACGTCGCGGCGTTGTCTGAACAGATTCCAGCAGCCTTCTGGCAGGCGTTGCGCGAGGCCCGCTTGATCTCGGACCGTGCACCTTTGCCTCTCTCACGTTAAGGAGCTTGAGCATGAAAATTGATGTAAGTGGCAAAGTGGCTATTGTCAGCGGCAGCACCGCCGGGATTGGCCTGGGTATCAGCCAGGCCCTGGCGCAATCCGGTGCCACGGTGGTGGTGATCGGGCGGGATGCAGGCAAGGTGGACGACGCCTTGGCCAGCATTCGCCAAGCGGTTCCGGCTGCTCAACTGCGTGGTGTGGTGGCCGACCTCGGCACCGTTGAAGGCGCACAGAAACTTTTCGCCGCCGAACCCCGCCCCGACATTCTGGTCAACAACCTGGGCATCTTCGACGCGGTGGATTTCTTCGACGCGCCGGACAGTGAGTGGGCGCGCTTCTATGAGGTCAATGTGATCTCCGGCGTGCGCCTGGCGCGGCATTATGTGCCGGGTATGGTCGAGCAGGGCTGGGGCCGGGTGATCTTCGTGTCGTCGGAGTCTGGCGTGGCGACGCCGGCCGACATGATCAACTACGGGGTGACCAAAAGCGCCAACCTGGCGGTGTCCCACGGCCTGGCCAAGCGCCTGGCGGGTACTGGGGTGACGGTGAATGCTATCTTGCCGGGGCCGACCTTTACCGATGGCCTGGAACACATGCTCAAGGACGCCACGGCCGAATCCGGGCGCAGTGCCCGAGAGGAAGCGGATGTATTTGTGCGCCATGCGCGGCCCACCTCGATCATCCAGCGCGCGGCCAATGTGGATGAAGTGGCGAACCTGGTGGCGTACATTGCTTCACCGCTGTCTTCGGCGACGACCGGTGCCGCGCTGCGGGTCGACGGTGGCGTTGTCGACAGCATGGCAATCTGATTTTTTCCTGACTGGAGTATTGATCGTGGCAACAGCGTCTTCTGTGATTGAAATTGCGGTGTCGGCCGACCAGGTCTGGCAACTGATTGGCGGCTTCAACAGCCTGCCTGACTGGCTGCCTTTGATTGCCAAGAGCGAGCCGAGCGAGGGTGGCCGTGTGCGTCACCTGACCACCGCTGACGGCGGCGCGATTGTCGAGCGTTTGCAGACCTTCGACAACGTGGCGCGCACCTACAGCTACACCATTGAAGCCTCGCCGTTTCCGGTGAGTGCTTACTTGGCGACCTTGCAGGTTGAAGCGCTGACGGACACCTCGGCGAAAGTGACCTGGTCCGGCGTGTTCACGCCGGCAGCGGGTACCACCGAGGCGCAAGTCGAGGCATTGTTTGCCGGTGTCTACGAAGGCGGGCTTGAGGCGTTGCGCGGTAACTTCTAAAGAATGTGGTGAGGGAGCAAGCTCCCTCGCCACAGGTGGGTTTTAGCCTATATGGAGCAAGGCTGCCGCGACAGCCTCTGCCGGCGTCATCTGCGCCGTATCCAGCCTGAACGGTGGGGTTTCCCAGCGTTCGTACTTATGAGCCTGCACCGATTCCCAGGTCGGCGGCACCAGCCCGGGAATATCGCCCACACGCCCTTCGACTCGACGCCGATGCGCCTGCTGATCGGTACACACCACCTCGATATTGCTCAGCGCCACACCGGCCGCTGTCGCCACCGCTTGCCAGGCATCGCGGCTTTCCTTCACGGGGTTCACACAATCGGCGATCACCCGCTGCCCCAGGCGCAGGTTACTCAGCGCCAGCGCATTCGCCACCGCGTAGCCGCTGGCCCCCACATCGCCTACCAACACCGCAGCCTCCCGCAGCGCCTGCTCAATCACATCGATACGCAGGTAAACCGCGCCCAACTGTCGCGCCAGCTCCCTGGCAATCGTGGTCTTGCCACTGCCGGGCAAGCCGCTGAATACAATAAGCATGATCCTTCAACCCTTTGTAGGCGCGCTGCTCGCGAAAAACGCCAACCATAACGCGCACTCCCTGAATAAACGCGGCGCCTGTGAGTTTTTCGCGAGCAACCTCGCTCCTACAGTGGTATTAGAACCGCTTGACTCATTTCACCCACAGGAGCGCCCATGACCCTGCCGTTCGTGAAGATGCACGCCCACGGCGACGACTTCATTATCATTGACCGCCGTGGCGAGGATAACCCTATTACTGCGCAGATTGCCCGCCACTTGGGTAACCGCCGCACCGGCATCGGTTTCAATCAGCTGGCGGTGGTGCTCGACTGTGAGGAGGCTGCTGCGCGCGTTCAGTTCTGGAACCCGGACGGAACACGCTTGCAAACCTGCGGCAGCGCGACGCGTGGCGTGGCGGATCGCCTGATGCATGAGGCTGGCACCCAAAGCATCGTGCTGGGCAGCGACCGTGGCTTGCTGACATGCACACGTGCTGATGGGCAGCGCGTGTCGGTGGATATGGGCCCACCCTCGCTGGACTGGGCGTCGGTACCCTTGGCCAGGGCGATGGACACCTGCGTGTTGCCTATCGACGGCCAGCCGGCGGCGTGCAGCATGGGCAACCCGCATTGCACGTTTTTTGTGGAGGATGTGACGGCGCTCGATATTGAAGCCATGGGCTCGACCCTGGAAGTTCACCCGCTGTTTCCGGCCAGGACCAATGTGCATTTCGTGCAAGTGCTGGACCGCGGCCATATCCGCCTGCGTATCTGGGAGCGTGGCGGAGGTGTGCCGCTGGGGTCCGGTTCATGCTGTTGCGCGGCGGTCGTCAACGGCATCCGGCGAGGGCTGCTCGATGAGCGTGTGGAGGTCCAGTGCGACGGCGGCGCGGTCACGGTGCAATGGGACGGGCGGGGCGGGGTGATATTGACCGGCCGGGTCGAGCCGATCATGCAGGGCGCCGCGTACCTGTACTAGAACTTCACGGTAAACGTGGTGCCGGCGCTCGCACATGAACTCACCGCCACGTCGCCGCCATGTACTCTGGCCAGTTCGCGCACGATATACAGGCCCAGGCCTACGCTGCGCACGTCGCTGCCCTGGTCGGTGCCGCGGGTCATGGGTTCGAACAATCCGGCCAGCAGGGTTTGGGGAATCGCCGGGCCGTGGTTGTGCACCGCGACCGCGCAGGTGTTATCGCCCAGGCGCGAGGTAATGGTGATCGGCTGCAGCAAGTCGCCGTAGGCCACGCTGTTGGCCACCAGGTTACCGATCATCTGTTGCACGCGGTCGGCGTCCAGGCACGCGTCGCCCTGGCCCTCGGCGTGATGCACCAGCGTGGCCTTGGGGAAGGCCACCCGCAGTTCGTCGACGCTGCGATGAATAACGCTGTGCAGGTCCAGCGGTTGCGGCTTGATGGTAATGCCCTGGCCGACCCGGGCCTGGGTGAAGTCCAGCAGGTCGGCGATCATGCGGTGGGCGCGTTCGGACGACTGGCCGATGTGCCCCAACAACTGGCGCTCCTTGGCCGTGCGCTCGCCACGCTGGAGAAAGTCGGAGGCCATGCGGATCGCGGTGAGTGGGTTTTTCAGGTCATGGCTGACAATCGCCACCATCTGCTCGGCAAACAACGCCCGGCGCTGGGCAATGGCATAGGCCTCGCTCAGTTCGGCCTGGGCCTGTTGCAGGGCCAGTTCCGTAGCAGTTTTTTCCTGCAGCAGGGCTTCAGCCTGCTTGTGGGCATTGAGCAGCTCACGCTCGTACTTGTCACGGTCGGTGGTACCGAACAGCGCCAAGTCATACACCACGCCGTCGGGCTGCTGGCGCCGGTTGGCGTTGAGCAAGACCGTGACTTTGTGCCCGTTGCAATGACGGATGTCGAGCTTCACCTCGGTGACGCTGCCATGCATACGCAGCATCGGCGCCAGGTGCGTCTGGTAAAAAATCCGCCCGCCCATGGCCAGCAGGTCCTGGAAACGCCGGCCCAGCAGCTGGGCCGCAGTAAAGCCCAGCCAGTCGCACAAGCGCGGGTTGACGTGCAGGATCGTGCCATCTTCCTGGGTCACCGCCAGGGCACACGCCGCGCTGTCAAACAGCGGGTCAACGGGCATCGGCAGCCGCCCAAGGGGCCAGGAACCGGTCCATCGCCGTTGCACACGCCTGGGGGGCGCTCATATGCGGGCAATGGCCGACATTCTCGACCAGGCAATAAGTGCTGTTAGGTAGTACGGCGTGCAGGTATTCACCCACGGCCACGGGGGCGATCAGGTCGTCGGTCGATTGCAGGATGAGTACCGGGGTGGTCAGGCCGAACACATCCTGGCGGTTATCCGAGAGGAAGGTCACGCGGGCGAACTGCTTGGCGATGTCCGGCTCGGTGCGGCAGAAGCTCTCGGTGAGCGCCTCGCTCAGGTGCGGCTGCGTCGGGGCGCCCATGATCACCGGGGCCATGGCGCTGGACCAGCCCAGGTAGTTGCTGTCGAGGGTGTCGAGCAGGTCGTCGATGTCGTCGCGCTGGAAACCGCCGACATATTCCTCGGTATCGATATAGCGTGGCGATGGGCCAATCATCACGTGCGCGGCAATGCGCTGCGGGATGAAACGGTCGGCGAGGGTGCCGATCATCGCGCTGACCGAGTGGCCCACCAGAATCACCGGGCCTTGGGCATAGGCGTCGATAATCTCGTTCAGGTCATGGGCATAGCCATCCAGGCGGCTGTATTTGGTTTTGTCGAACGCACTCAAGTCCGACAGGCCGGCGCCGACCAGGTCATACAGCACCACGCGAAAGCGCTCGAGAAAGTGCGGTGCCAAGGCATTCCACATGGCCTGGTTGCAACCAAAGCCGTGGGAAAACACCAGCGTCGAGGGACCGTGGCCCATCACATGTATATTGTTGCGGTGACGTAGGTCCATGGGGTTCTCGTGGATGGCTAATTGCTATGCAGCTTAGCGGGCAGTTTAGATAGTCGCAGGCCCTGGGTCACGCGTTTGCGTGCAGATAAGGTAAAGTCGGCGTCTTCAGGGAGAGACTTCAGGTAACCATACATGATCGTGCTTGTGCGGCAATCGGTGTTCAGCCTACTGGCCCTGGTGTTTTCCAGCCTGTTCATCGCCGCTCATGCGGACACCTCGCCGATTGGGGTTGCCCTTGATCAGCGGGTTATTGACCTGACCAATACCCTCGACTCGGGCACCGTGCTGCGCCTCAAGCAACAACTCGCCGACCTTGAACAACGCAAAGGCGCGCAAGTGGCCGTATTGCTGGTGCCGACCACCGGCAGCAGCGGCATCGAAGACTATGCCAACCAACTGTTCCGCGCCTGGAAGCTGGGGCGCAAGGACGTCAACGACGGCATCCTGCTGGTGGTGGCCAAAGCCGACCGCACAGTGCGCATCGAGGTGGGTTATGGCCTGGAAGGCATCGTCACTGACCTGCTGGCCCATCGCATCATTGAAGAACGTCTCACTCCAGCGTTTCGTCAGGGCGATTTTGCCGGTGGCATCCAGCAAGGCGTGAGCGCGCTGGTGGTCCTGGTGGACGGCGGCGACCTGCCTGAAGTGGCCGGGCCGGGGATCAACCCGCAATTTTTCGCGATATTGGCGGCGTTTGTCCTGGGGGCGCTCGCGGGTACACTGATCGCCGCTGGCAAGTTGCACTGGCGCAGAGCTTTGATCATCGCAGTTGCGGCCACGCTGTTGCTGACGGTATTGGCCGGTGGTCGGGACTGGCCGATGTTCCTCGTTGCAATGCCGCTGACCTTGTTGATTGGCGGCGCGCTATTCGGCGCGTTGTGGCAGGTGCGCACGCTGTTTTACGGCGTGATCGGGCTGCTGGCTTACATCCTCGGGTTGGTGGTGGCAAACCATTACGTAGACGTCAGTTTCACCCACTGGTTGCTGTGGCCTCTGGGCGTCTTGGTGGTGCTGGGGTTGTACCTGGTGCTGGTGCTGCTCATGAGGCAGACCTGGCGTACCAGCCGCGCAGGTTTTAGCGTACGACTGCTGGCGGCGGTGGCCGTGTATGGGGTGGCGGGGCAGGTGATGGACGGCGATCGCGACGCCTGGTTGCTGGCATTTCCTATCGCATCGTTTGTTGCGCTGATTATCTTTGGCAAGGTCGGCGAAGGTTCTGGCTCCGGCGGCGGGTCCAGCTCAGGTTCCAGCGGCTCCAGCACCAGCAGCAGTTCGTCGGGCGGTGGCGGTTCCAGCGGTGGCGGGGGGGCTTCCGGCAGTTGGTAGATGACTCGGCGGCTGTCCCATAGCGGAACAACCGCTGAACTGTACCTTTGAGGGTGAAGCCCCTGGGTACTGGTTGTTCGGCAAAGCCCTGAGTGCTAAAGCGGCTTAGACAGTGGAGTTGTCACGCCTTGGTCCAACCGCCGTTGCCGTCAGGTTTTATTTCGAAGTCGATCGGTTGACGCAGGGCATTGGACGCGGAGTCGTTTAAGGCCTTGTCATCCCAAGTTGGGAAGGCGGGCAGGGTGCCGGTGCCGTGATATCCAGCCCTAGTATTGACCTGGGCGTCATCGACGGTCTTTTTGTCTGAAGGCAAGAAATTGCGATCCAGCCGAGTGCGGTTGGCGTGGTCGCGCGTCGCATTGCCAATGTTTTTCCAGCCGCCCTTGCCATTGGACACTTCGGCATCTTCTCCAGCCTGTTTGTCCAGAGAGTTTTTCCTCGGTACATCATTATCGATAGGGTGTTTGGCAGCGGGCTGGTACGCGGGTACGAATGGGGCGGAGCCATTGATTGAAGACATGATTGCACCTCTCTGATTGCTTGGAAATTGACCCTGTCAGAGGGTGGCCCTGACAGGGCGTTTCGCAGGCTACAGCGCCTGGGGCAGGCGCTCAACGAGGTCTGTTTTGGCTTGATGTAACAACGTGAAACCGCATCAGGTGTTGGTTTTCGAGTGAGTCAAAAGGCTATAGGCGCAGTCCGGCCCACGCTCCGAAAAGTCAGGCTGGCTGTCAGATAGCGCAGCGCAGTGCCAGCTTTTCACTCACCGAAACACATTCGGTCGTTGCAGGTCTTTTGGTTGCCTCACGCTTGGAAACACTTTTGCAATCACTCGTGCAACGGCTTGCATTAAAGCGTCTTCACCATCTCATGCCACGCCATACCCCCATGATCCGACGGCGAAGGGCGCACGTAGGTGTAGCCCATTGCTCGGTACAACGGCACATGCTGCGCCTTGCACATCAGGTGGAGGGTGCGCTTGCCCATTGCCTGCATGCGTTGCACGAACTCAGTCATCAGCCGTTTCGCATAGCCCCTGCCTTGATGGGCCGGGTCGACCACCACCGACATGATCACCACATTCGGTGCCTCGGCCACATGGCCCACCAACTCCTTGAAGGCCTCGTCCGACATCACCACTTCATGGGCGCACCCTGAGTTGATGAAGCCCACCACTGCGCCATCTTCCTCCAGGATCAAAAAGCCCTCGGGATACTGCGCGATACGCGTGGTGATCTTTTCAAGCGTGGCGGCTTCGTCGCCCTCGTAGGCGCTGGTTTCGATTTCAAAGCAGCGTGCTGCGTCGGTGGGCAGGGCGTTGCGCAGGGTGAGGGTGGGCATGGGCCGTTCCAGAGATTTTCAGTGAAAGGCCACATCATAGAGAAACGTTGCACCTTTGGCACCGCAAGGCCGGCCCTGACGGGTGAAGCGTGAGGTTCAACTTTGGTGCTGCGCAATCAAACTGTGGGGCTTGCCTGCGAAGGCGGCCTGGCAGGCGACACAGTTGATTGCGTACATATCCATTCCTGCGGTAACGGCCACTTAGGGTTCCGCTTTTACAGCCAGCCCTTTCAAGGTCTTCTGTAAAATCCCCTGAA
>NZ_JBZXEA010000024.1:0-22632 GCF_058725345.1 Pseudomonas sp. DW-iso17
ACCGTCGAGGCGGTCCATGTTGGCTTCGGTGGCGTGGCCGGCGTTGGCGCCTTTGGCGGCTACTTCGCCTTCTTCTTCTTTGTCGAATTCGTCCCAGCTCAGCATGACGTGTCGTCTCCTGCGTGAGGGCTCAAAGGTGCCCGTGTGAAACCGGATGGTTGGGTGTTCACACGGCCCTAGGGCCGCGGTGGATCTTAAGGAATCGTTTGTTGCAACAGCTCGCGCAGGCAAATAAACGGAATCAGGTTGCGGGTGCTGCATGAGGCTTGAGGGGCGCAGCGATGCGTGCTTGCTGCAGCGCAGGCTCAAGGTCTGGCTCTTTATCCCTGTGTAAAGGGATATTGCAGGCCCGATTTACCCGCGCATTATAGGGAAAAATTCAGGTTTGTGTTGCGGCGGATGGTCACTTGAGAGCGCCAAAATGACGTGGGTTTCGGCCAAAGCGAGTGTTTGCAAGGCTTTGCTGGGCGTGGGGGTTTTTGACGGGCGGGGATGTTTTTTTTGGGGCAGGGGAAGGGGGCGTAAAAAGAGTGGTCGTGGCTGAAATCGCCATCGCAGGCAAGCCAGCTCCCACAGTTGATGCGTGGTGTATTCAAGGGCGGGTTCTTGGCCGCAAGAACGATTTCTTGCGGCAATTAAGAATCCAACTTCAGAAGTTGTTAGCCGTTAGAGCAACCATTGCCCATCACTTGATAGTTAAGAATATGACGCTGGCCTTGCGAATCTTCATATTCCATCTTCACCGGTACAACTTCGCAGACTTCTGGAATGCTGCTCATGGACAAGACTTTGGCCACGTCCAGGTGAGTGCTGTAGGTGTAGTCCTCAACGATCGGGGCGTTCTGGCCGGCCAGTTCAGTCGGGGCTTCGTCCGCCAGGGCGGCGGTGGCGCACAGGCTGCTCAGGGCCATCACTAATAACGCTTTCATTGCTTCATTACCTTCTTCAGGGCGAAAGGGGGCACGGGGCCCTTGTGAGGCCACGTGTGTCACTTAAAAGTTGGGAAGTTAGGATTAACGTTGCCTTCGTGGGGGCTGTTGCGTTGTTAATCAGAGTGCCTTGTTGGCGGAGTTGATTTTAGGCGCCTCGGTTATATTCATATACCCGTGGTTTTGATAAACACTTTTGGCGGTTTTTGTAACAATCCCTCGATTAAGCTTTTTTCAGAAAGCTGCCAAGCGCCGCAGCACGCGGGCCAGAGCGGTGAAACGGCATAGCAGGGCAATTTGTAGGGTCTTGTTACTACCATCGTCGAATGGTTCTATAGGCCCACCCCGGCTACAACAGGGGCCATACAACAACAACTATGTCACCGAGGTAAGAAAGATGAGTGCGGCTTCCCTGTACCCCGTTCGCCCCGAAGTAGCAGCCAATACGCTGACCGACGAGGCGACCTACAAGGCCATGTACCAGCAGTCGGTGGTCAACCCCGATGGCTTCTGGCGCGAGCAAGCCAAGCGCCTTGACTGGGTCAAGCCTTTCACCGCGGTGAAGCAGACCTCTTTCGACGACCACCATGTCGACATCAAATGGTTCGCCGATGGCACCCTGAACGTTTCCTACAATTGCCTGGACCGTCACCTCGCCGAGCGTGGCGACCAGATCGCAATCATCTGGGAGGGCGACGACCCTGCCGAGAGTCGCAACATCACCTACCGCGAGCTGCATGAAGAAGTCTGCAAGTTCGCCAACGCCTTGCGCGGCCAGGATGTGCACCGCGGCGATGTGGTGACTATCTATATGCCGATGATTCCCGAAGCCGTGGTCGCCATGCTGGCCTGTACCCGCATCGGCGCGATCCATTCGGTGGTGTTTGGCGGTTTTTCCCCGGAAGCCCTGGCCGGTCGCATCATCGACTGTAAGTCGAAAGTGGTGATTACCGCTGACGAAGGCATCCGCGCTGGTAAGAAGATTCCGCTGAAGGCTAACGTTGACGACGCGCTGACCAACCCGGAAACCAGCAGCATCCAGAAGGTGATCGTGTGCAAGCGCACCAATGGCGCGATCAAGTGGAACCAGCATCGCGACATCTGGTACGAAGACCTGATGAAAGTGGCGGGCACTGTCTGCGCGCCAAAAGAGATGGGCGCCGAAGAAGCGCTGTTCATCCTCTATACCTCCGGCTCTACCGGCAAGCCTAAAGGCGTGCAGCACACTACCGGCGGATACCTGCTCTATGCGGCCCTGACCCACGAGCGTGTATTCGACTATCGCCCGGGCGAAATCTACTGGTGCACCGCCGACGTGGGCTGGGTCACCGGCCATACCTACATCGTCTACGGCCCGCTGGCCAATGGCGCGACCACAGTGTTGTTCGAAGGCGTGCCGAACTACCCGGACATCACCCGGGTGGCGAAGATCGTCGACAAGCACAAGGTCAATATCCTCTACACCGCACCGACGGCTATCCGCGCGATGATGGCTTCCGGCACCGCAGCCTGCGAAGGCGCCGACGGCAGTAGCCTGCGCCTGCTGGGTTCGGTGGGCGAGCCGATCAACCCGGAAGCCTGGGACTGGTACTACAAGAACGTCGGCCAATCCCGTTGCCCGATCGTCGACACCTGGTGGCAAACCGAAACCGGCGCCACGCTGATGAGCCCACTGCCAGGCGCCCATGCGTTGAAGCCGGGTTCGGCGGCACGGCCGTTCTTCGGGGTGGTGCCGGCGCTGGTGGACAACCTGGGCAACATCATCGAAGGCGCCGCCGAAGGCAACCTGGTGATTCTCGATTCCTGGCCAGGCCAGGCGCGTACCCTGTACGGCGACCATGACCGTTTTGTCGACACCTACTTCAAGACCTTCCGCGGCATGTACTTCACCGGTGACGGCGCGCGTCGCGATGAGGACGGTTACTGGTGGATCACGGGCCGTGTGGATGACGTGTTGAACGTGTCCGGCCACCGCATGGGCACTGCCGAGATTGAAAGCGCCATGGTTGCGCACCCCAAAGTCGCCGAGGCGGCGGTGGTGGGTGTGCCGCATGACATCAAGGGGCAGGGCATTTATGTGTATGTCACCTTGAAGAATGGTGAAGAGCCTAACGAAGCACTGCGCCTGGAACTGAAGAACTGGGTGCGCAAGGAAATCGGGCCGATTGCCTCGCCGGATGTGATCCAGTGGGCGCCTGGGTTGCCAAAAACGCGCTCGGGGAAAATCATGCGGCGCATTTTGCGCAAGATCGCCACGGCTGAATACGATGGGTTGGGGGATATCTCCACCCTGGCAGATCCAAGCGTGGTGGCGCATTTGATTGAAACGCACAAGACCATGAACGTCGCGTAAGCGGGGTAGGTGGGACAAAGCCCCATTCGGTGCAAGCCGGGTGGGGCTTTTTTGTACGGCCTCAAGACCGCCCAGATTTAGTGTGGGAGCTGGCTTGCCTGCGATAGGGGTATGTCAGGCAAAGGTTGGTTGGCTGAGGCATCCCTATCGCAGGCAAGCCAGCTCCCACAGTTCAGATTGCATTTCATAAGGGGGTATGGATGGCGGTCTGACAGACCTGCATAGCCACCAAACCAATAAATATCGGTTTTCCCCGTAGGACGTTTCTGAATGTTACCGCGTCGCTCAAATGTGTAACCGCCCGCACAAACCTGGGGCGATGGACCACGCCTACGCCCCGAAAAACCGCGTTCTAGACATCCCCACAAATAAGATTAAACGCCAGACTTGCCGTGCTAGAAGGGTTTGCGAATAATAGGCCCGCAATTTGCAGCATCATCAGGTTTAATATCTTTTGTCTCTGCATAAAATTCAGAGGCTGTCAATGAGCTGGAACCGCTTTCTCAGTGCTTCTGTAAATTGTTGTCGCATTGAGGAAATATCGGCCTCCGGCCTGTCGTTAGAATGCCGATCACTCGCTCGTCGTCGCAGGTGTCGCCCGCGCAGGACGCAGCACCGCTATTCGGTTACACCTTCGCCGCATCGTGGGCCATGGCTCATACTGCTGTTTTTGCCCTATACCGATGGAGTCCCAAGATGAAGAAACTCGTGCTGTTGGGCGCCCTGGCGCTGTCCGTGCT
The DNA here is from genome assembly GCF_058725345.1 of Pseudomonas sp. DW-iso17. Classification (NCBI taxonomy): domain Bacteria; kingdom Pseudomonadati; phylum Pseudomonadota; class Gammaproteobacteria; order Pseudomonadales; family Pseudomonadaceae; genus Pseudomonas; species Pseudomonas sp. DW-iso17. The sequence goes on from NZ_JBZXEA010000024.1 coordinate 4,023, forward strand.
GTCCATGCAGGCTTTCGCCGAAGGCAAGCCGCTGAAAATTGGTATCGAAGCGGCTTACCCTCCGTTTGCCTCGAAGGCGCCGGATGGCAGCATCGTCGGTTTTGACTACGACATCGGCAATGCGCTGTGCAAGCAGATGGACGTCAAGTGCACCTGGGTCGAGCAGGAATTCGATGGTCTGATCCCGGCACTCAAAGTGCGCAAGATCGACGCGATCCTGTCGTCCATGTCTATTACTGACGACCGCAAGAAATCCGTGGACTTCACCACCCGCTACTACCTGACCCCAGCTCGTCTGGTGATGAAGGAAGGCACCACCGTCAGCGACAGCCTGGATGAACTCAAGGGCAAGAAGATCGGTGTGCAGCGCGGTTCGATCCACGACCGTTTCGCCCGTGAAGTCCTGGCGCCAAAGGGTGCCGACATCAAGGGCTACAGCACCCAGAACGAAATCTACCTGGACGTGGCTGCCGGCCGCCTCGATGGTACCGTGGCTGACGCCACCCTGCTGCAAGACGGTTTCCTGAAAACCGACGCCGGCAAAGGCTACGCGTTCACCGGTCCGGCGTTTACCGACGTCAAATACTTCGGCGACGGCGTAGGCATCGCGGTACGCAAAGGCGACAAGGAAAACCTTGAGCGCATCAATGCGGCCATCGCTGCAATCCGTGCCAACGGCGAATACAAGAAAATCCAGGACAAGTACTTCGACTTCGATATTTACGGCGCTGACGCCAAGTAACTCATCGCAGCTGTCCGTCCGAAATGGCGCAAGCAACAGTCATCCTGAAGTTTGCGCCATTTTTTCATCCCCCTTTTCGAGGACCTGAATCATGTTGAAAGGCTACGGGGCCGTCATCCTCGATGGCGCATGGTTGACGCTTCAGCTCGCCTTGTCGTCCATGGCCTTGGCCATCGTTCTGGGTCTGATCGGGGTCGCGCTACGCCTGTCGCCGGTACGCTGGCTGGCTTGGCTGGGCGACCTGTACTCCACGGTGATCCGCGGGATCCCCGACCTGGTGCTGATCCTGCTGATTTTCTACGGCGGTCAGGACTTGCTTAACCGCGTCGCGCCGTTGCTGGGCTTTGACGACTATATCGACTTGAACCCCCTGGCCGCCGGTATCGGCACCCTGGGTTTTATCTTTGGCGCTTACCTGTCGGAAACTTTCCGTGGCGCCTTCATGGCCATTCCCAAGGGGCAGGCTGAAGCCGGCCTGGCGTATGGCATGAGCAGCTTCCAGGTGTTTTTCCGGGTGATGGTGCCGCAGATGATTCGGCTGGCGATCCCCGGGTTTACCAACAACTGGCTGGTATTGACCAAGGCCACCGCGCTGATTTCGGTGGTGGGTCTGCAAGACATGATGTTCAAGGCCAAGCAGGCGGCAGACGCCACCCGCGAGCCTTTTACCTTCTTCCTCGCAGTGGCGGCGATGTACCTAGTGATCACCAGCGTGTCGTTGCTGGCCTTGCGTTACCTTGAGAAGCGCTACTCGGTAGGCGTAAGGGCGGCTGATCTATGATCTTCGACTACAACGTCATCTGGGAGGCCATGCCGCTGTACCTTGGCGGCTTGCTGACCACCCTGAAACTGCTCGCTATCTCGCTGTTCTTCGGCCTGCTCGCAGCCTTGCCCCTGGGCTTGATGCGCGTGTCCAAGCAGCCGATCGTCAATGGCGTGGCCTGGCTTTATACCTACGTGATACGCGGCACGCCGATGCTGGTGCAGCTGTTTTTGATCTACTACGGCCTGGCGCAGTTCGAGGTGGTGCGCGAAAGCTTCCTGTGGCCGCTGCTGTCCAGTGCCACGTTCTGTGCGTGCCTGGCGTTTGCCATCAACACCAGCGCCTATACCGCCGAGATCATCGCCGGCAGCCTCAAGGCCACGCCTAACGGTGAAATCGAGGCGGCCAAGGCCATGGGCATGTCGCGCTACAAACTGTACCGCCGCATCCTGTTGCCGTCGGCCCTGCGCCGTGCGCTGCCGCAGTACAGCAACGAAGTGATCATGATGCTGCAGACCACCAGTCTGGCCTCCATCGTCACGCTGATCGACATCACCGGTGCCGCGCGCACGGTGAACGCCCAGTATTACCTGCCGTTCGAAGCCTATATCACCGCCGGCGTGTTCTACCTGTGCCTGACCTTCATCCTGGTGCGCCTGTTCAAGTTGGCCGAGCGCCGCTGGCTGAGCTACCTGGCTCCACGGAAGCACTGACATGGAACGTATCGATCATCTGCTGCCCTGGGGGCATTTGGGCTGCGAACGCCAGCTGAGCGTGTTTCGTTTCGGCAGTGGCGAGCGCAAGGCCTATATCCAGGCCAGCCTGCACGCCGATGAGTTGCCGGGTATGCGTGCCGCGTGGGAGCTGAAAAAACGCCTCACCACGCTGGAACAGCAAGGCGCCCTCAACGGCGTGATCGAGTTGGTGCCGGTCGCCAACCCGATGGGGCTCGGCCAGTTGTTGCAGGGCAGCCACCAAGGGCGTTTCGAAGTCGGCAGCGGCAAGAATTTCAACCGCGATTTCGTCGAACTGAGCGAGCCGGTGGCCGAGTTGCTACAAGGCAAGCTGGGGGACGACCCGCACGCCAATGTGCGCCTGATTCGCCAGGCCATGAGCGATACACTCACCGCCTTGCCCGAGCCGAGCAGCCAGTTGCAAGGCATGCAGCGTATCCTGCTGAGCCATGCCTGCACCGCCGATGTGGTGCTGGACCTGCATTGCGATGCTGAGGCAGCGCTGCATATGTACGCGCTGCCCCAGCACTGGCCGCAGTGGCGTTCGTTGTCGGCACATTTGAATGTGAAGGTCGGCCTGCTGGCGGAGGATTCCGGCGGCAGTTCGTTTGACGAGGCGTGCTCGTTGCCGTGGCTGCGTTTGTCGCGCCTGTTCCCCGAGGCGCAAATTCCGCTGGCCTGTCTGGCGACGACGTTGGAATTGGGCGGCCAGGCCGACACCGGCCGTGATGAAGCCATCTTCCACGCCGAAGGCATCCTTGCGTTCCTCGCCGAACAAGGCTTGATCAAGGGCGAGTGGCCCGCGCCGCAACACGAACCTTGCGAAGGTGTGCCTTTCGAGGGCACCGAACTGCTGTTCGCGCCCCATGCCGGGGTGATCAGTTACCTGCGTAAAGCGGGCGACTGGGTAGAAACCGGCGACGAGATTTTTGAAGTGATTGACCCCCTGACTGACCGCGTAAGCACTATTTGCGCGGGCACCTCGGGGGTGTTGTTTGCCGTTGAACGGCTACGTTATGCCCAAGCGGGTTTCTGGCTGGCCAAGGTGGCGGGGCGCGAAGCGCTGCGTCACGGGCGCTTGCTCAACGACTGACCACCTGTTTTTGTGAGAACCGACCGCATGTACAAGCTTGAAGTCCAAGACCTGCATAAACGCTATGGCAGTCATGAAGTGCTCAAAGGTGTGTCCCTGGCCGCCGCCGCCGGTGATGTGATCAGCATCATCGGTTCCAGCGGCTCGGGCAAAAGTACCTTTTTGCGCTGCATCAACCTGCTGGAGCAGCCCCACGCCGGCAAGATTTTGCTCAATAACGAAGAGCTGAAACTGGTGGCCAACAAGGACGGCGCCATGAAGGCTGCCGACCCCAAGCAGTTGCAGCGCATGCGTTCGCGCCTGTCCATGGTGTTCCAGCATTTCAACCTGTGGTCGCACATGACCGCGATTGAAAACGTGATGGAAGCCCCGGTGCACGTGTTGGGCATATCCAAGAAAGAAGCCCGCGAGAAGGCCGAGCATTACCTGGCCAAAGTCGGCGTGGGCCATCGTAAGGATGCGTTCCCCGGCCACATGTCCGGTGGCGAGCAGCAGCGCGTAGCGATTGCCCGTGCACTGGCGATGGAGCCTGAGGTGATGCTGTTCGACGAACCTACTTCTGCGCTGGATCCGGAGCTGGTAGGCGAAGTACTCAAGGTGATGCAGGACCTGGCCCAGGAAGGCCGCACCATGGTGGTCGTGACCCACGAAATGGGCTTTGCCCGCGAAGTGTCGAACCAATTGGTGTTTTTGCACAAAGGCATCGTTGAAGAGCGTGGCAACCCGCGGGAAGTGCTGGTGAACCCGCAGTCGGAACGGTTGCAGCAGTTCCTCTCTGGCAGTTTGAAATAATCAAGACTGCTTTTGTGCACCGGGATAGTGCATGCTCCGCAGTCTTGAGGTAAGCCCCGATCCCCTGTGGGAGCTGGCTTGCCTGCGATAGCGATGTATCAGCCAATGATGTGTTAACTGACCCACCGCCATCGCAGGCAAGCCAGCTCCCACTGTTGATCTGTGTTTGTTTTGGGATTTGTAGTTGATTACGGGCTAGCATTGGCCCACAGCTTCTTTCACCGTTTTCGCTCCGGATAGCACTCCATGACCGCCCACAAAATTGGTTTCCTGATTTGGCCCAGCACAAAAGCCCTCACGCTTGCGCTGGCTGAGGAGGCCTTGCGCGTTGCCCAGCGGGTGCATCCGGATGTGATCTACGAGTTGTCGTTCCTGCTCGCCGAACCCGCAGTCGCAGGTGCCTGGCAACTGCCGGGCGAGCCGTGGGCCGGTAAGCTGGAGGGTTTTCAGAAGTTGTTCCTGTTGGCCGACGAACCGCCGACGGTCATCGCTTCGCCACTGAGCTCCGCGCTCAAGCAGCTTGTTCGGGCGGGGTGTGTGATCGGCGGCTTGTCAGCGGGGGTGTACCCGTTGGCCCAACTGGGCCTGCTCGATGGCTACCGCGCCGCCGTGCACTGGCGCTGGCAGGACGATTTCGCCGAGCGTTTCCCCAAGGTCATCGCCACCAGCCACCTGTTTGACTGGGACCGTGATCGCCTGACCGCTTGCGGCGGCATGTCGGTACTTGACCTGCTGTTGGCGGTATTGGCCCGTGACCATGGCGCCGAGTTGGCCGGTGCTGTGTCTGAAGAACTGGTGGTGGAGCGCATCCGCGAAGGCGGCGAGCGCCAGCGTATCCCGCTGCAAAACCGCCTGGGCTCCAGCCACCCTAAGCTGACCCAGGCGGTATTGCTGATGGAGGCCAATATCGAAGAGCCGCTGACCACCGACGAAATCGCCCAGCACGTGTGTGTTTCACGACGACAACTTGAACGCATCTTCAAGCAATACCTCAACCGCGTCCCCAGCCAGTATTACCTGGAGCTGCGCCTGAACAAGGCGCGCCAGATGCTGATGCAAACCAGCAAGTCGATCATCCAGATCGGCCTGTCCTGCGGCTTCTCCTCGGGGCCGCACTTCTCCAGCGCCTACCGCAATTTCTTCGGCGCCACTCCTCGCGAAGATCGCAACCAGCGTCGCAGCAGCAGCCCGTTCGAGTTGTCGTCGGTGCCTTCCGAGCGCGGGTGAGCTGCGTCTATTCTTCTCCCTCTGTTTCGGATGACGTCGCAGAGCGTGAGCTGGAGCGGTCTGGCGCGGGTTGTCGGGCTTGCGCTACATCGAAATCCACTGCCGTGCGGTTGTAATAGCGACGCAGAATGGCAAGTGCTGCGGGTGAGAAGGGGTTGTCGCTCAGGTCAAAGCCTGCCGCTGAGTCCGGGTCTACTTCAAGCAGGTCCGTGGGCAACTCGGTGATGTGGTTATCGCTCAGGTTCAGTTGGGTGAGCGACGTCAGGTTGAACACCCCGTGAGGCACCTCGGTAAGCCTGGTGTTTTCCATCATCAGGGTTTCCAGGCCGGACATTTTGCTGACGTCGGGCGTCAGCGCCAGCGGGTTATCGCTCAGGTCCAGGTACTCCAGGTCGTGCAGGTCGCTCAAGGCGGCGACGCTGTCGGGAGTCAGTCGCAGATTGCATTGCGTGAGGCTGAGTGTGGTCAACTTGGGCAGCTTGAAGACGCCAGCGGGAATGTCTTGCAGGGCATAGCGGTGGATCAGCAGGCTTTCCAGATTGGGGAAACGTTCCAGAAAACCTTCGGGTATCGAGGTGGTTTCCTGTGCCCTCAGCTCCAGCTTGGAAATATGCTTGAAATCCACATTCAGTCTTGGCAGGTCTCCCCACAGCGGCAAGGTCAATGTCATTTGATGGGACTGCGTCAGCGGGTCATGGCTTAAGTCCAGGCTGGTTTCACGCCGCCAGCCTTGCTCCAGCAGAGCGCGGATTTGCGCTCGAATGAGTTGTTGCTGTGGGCGAATCTGTTCATCCATGGGCAGGTTCGTGACGGGGTGGCTCTCAGGCACATCCACCACCCATTCCTGCAGGTCGGCTTGCAAGCGTTCGTAGTCGGCCTTGAGGCGCACGAGATTCGCCATCGAATCATCCAGCCCGCCCGGTAGCCTGAAGATAAATTGATTGGCCTCGGGAACGTTGTAGGTCGGGTAAAGCGCTTGGACCAGGCGAACCTCATCTGGATTGGCTTGGACGCCAAAATGTTCCCCGGTGCTCTGGCAGTAGGTTTTTATCCGTTCCAGGGTTGCGCGCGTCAGCGGGTTGCCGGAAAGGTCGTAGGCCTTGGCAGCACTGGCGGGCAACGAATACAGGGCTTCTGGCAGCCTGCGCAGGTTATTGTGGCTGAGATTGGCGTTTGCCAGCCGAGGCCGATTGAGCAGGCCTGTGGGAAAGATGGAAATACCGCAGTGGCTCAGGTTGAGTGTTCGCAGGTTGGCCATGTTTTCGAAATTGGGCGCCAGCACCAGCGGGTTGTGGGACAGGTCAAGGGTATGCAGCTCGGTCAGGTTGGCCAGGGCTGCTCGGGTTGGGGTGGTCAGGTTGAGTGCGCAGCCGCGCAGTGTCAGCGCGTTAAGGTGGGTCAATGCACTGATTTCGCCGGGCAGTGTTCTGAGGGTCATGTCGCTGATGGCCAGTCGGCGCAATCCGGGGAAAGATGCCAGGAAGCCCGGCGTGCCGCGGGTGGTCAAGTAACCCTGGAATTCCAGGGTAGTGATGTGCCCAAGGCGGGTATCGAGCGCGGGCAGTTCCCCATAAATGGGCTGGTTGAGTTGCAGCAGGTGACCGTTGTCATAAGCAGGGTCTACGGGGGTGTTGTGGCGCCAGGCGCCGATCAGTTTTTGTGACCAGAGAAAGCGATTTTGCTGTTCCGCAGCAATCCGCCAGCGGCTCAACGGTAAATCTGTACCGACAAGGGTCTGCGGCACATTCTGCTGCCATGTCCGCAGGTTGGTTTCCAGTTGCGAGAACTCTTTCTTCAGAAATTGAAGGGTACCCCAAGGTGTGCCGGGATCGTTTTGCATGGCGGCGAGTACGGCCGTCACCTGGCTGGGGCTCAGTTGTGGGTACAGGGCATGCAACTGACTCTCCAGCGAGACCCCTTCGCTGCTGCCAGCGGTGACCGGGCTGGCGTCGTAGCCCTCCATGCCGCCGGGTAGGCGCACCAATGTCGGGTCATAGGACGGTTTGAGCAGCGGAACTTCGGCCAGCAGGGCGCCAAGTTCGTCATGTGCCAATGTGTGTTGGCGCAAGGTTTCTCTCAAGTGCGGGCCTTGGCCTATCTGCATAGCCAGTGCGTCGCGCTGTGCATCGGGGAGTGCCTGGAGCACGGCGGTGTAGAAATCGGTTTCACCAAGCAGGGTGCCCTTGCTGTCTTCGGGAATGTAATCGCCTTCGATGGTGCGCAGCAGCAGGCGTCGGATGGGCGCCTGGGCGGGGCCGATAGCGTCGCGCAGGTGACCATCGCGCTTGAAGTCGCGAACTTCCAGACGCACCTGAGGCGACCAGCCCGGCAATTTTTCCAGGGAGTGCAGGGCGAGTCGATGGGTGTCGCCGCTCTCCAGCGCACCCATGTACAGGCCTTCATAGGCCCGGCTGATTCTGACCTGATGGGCCGCCCAGCGTGCGCGTTCGACCAGGTGCGAAGGCAGCGTGCCCTGGTCGATGTCGAGCAGGTCCTGGCCGTGGGCACTGAGCAGGACTTCCTCGGCCGCGCTGACGGGCAGGCCCGGTGTGCTGTCGATGAGCTTTTGCACGCGCGCATTGGTGGTCAGCTCCAGGCCTCGATAGCGCGCGTCGAACATCGAAGCGCGTTTATCCTCGGCTCTGCGTGCCAGCTGTTTGCGCAGCTTGGCGGCGCGCACATGCAGTTGGGGGGCCGGGCTACCGAAGTCTTCCTCCAGCACAGTCTTGCGCTCTGACTCGTCGAGGGTTTCCAGCAGGGTCTTGAGCAGGTCGCCGTTGTTCATCTGCGCTTCATGAATTTGCGCTACCGCCGCATTTTCCCGGCCTGGGTGTTCCCATACGGTTTCGCCTTTGGCATTCAGAAAGCGCAGGGTCTTGGATTCCGGCCACAGGCCGGTCTGGCTAAGCAGCCAGAGTTGGGTTTGCGTGTCGGCTTTTGCGTAAACCAGTGGGTCGTCGCTGTTCATCTGGTCGATGAAGTCTTGAAGTTGCTGGTCGATATGGATGCGCTTGAGGCTGTCGGCCAGCAAGGGCGGTGGCGGTTGGCGGTCCATGTAGAGTTTGCGCAGGGCACCATCGTCGGTGCTGCTGATGCGCTGTGCCTGTTCCAGGCCGGTTTCGCTGAGAGCGTTGGCGGGCTCGCCGAGTCTGCGCAACAAGGTGCTGCGATGCCATGTCAGCGGGTGATCCAGTGGGGTTATCCAGGCGCCTTTGCCATTGCCGATAACGGGCGGTTGGTAGGCATGCGCATGGCTTGGGTGCGCCAGCACGGCGTTGCCCGCTTGTTGCTTGACGGCAAAGTGTTGCCCTTCAAGGGGCAGGATCTGCTTGTCCCCGTAGGCATGCAATCCATCGGCCTTGGGGCGCGAGGCGGTGGGCAATTGGAGGTCGTGGGCGTAGGGGCTCAGGTCCGGGTTCCACAGGCGCGTTTTGCCGTCGTCCGAGCTGACCGGATGAAGGCGCTCGAAAAACGCCCAGACTTCCCGAGGCAGTGCCTGGCGTAGCAGCCCTTCGGCAATCGGTGCGCCGACCGCGAACATACCCAATTGCACCATTTGCTCCAGGGTCGACATCAGGTGCCCGAACGCCTGGCGTTTGAGACCCTCGGCCCAATCGACGATGCCTTCGAATACGTCATCGAGCAGTTGATAGGCGGTGTAGCCGAGCATCAGTAAGCCCAGGGGGGGAATGAACGGCGTGGCGATGAAGGCGGCGATTTCGAGCAGGGCCTTACCGATTTTCTGCACGATGGCCCAGCGCTGCCAGCGTGCCTTGCTGTCGGCGTCGGCGGTGGACACGGCGATGCTTCGCGCGTCATTGAGCAGCTTATTGAGTTTGGTTTCATAGAGGTGTTCGTACAGCTCGCCCGTGATTTTCGTCGCGTGCAACTGCAGGTTGGGGTTGGCCACAGGTTCGGCGCGCCAGGTCGGCCTGGGGTCGCCGGGGACGGGGTGATGCCAGGTAACCTGAGACAAGCGGTTATGCAGGTTGGCAAAGAAGTAGGCGCGGTGCTCGTGGCTTATAAAGCGGCTGAAGAATGCCTGGTAATCGGCATCGCGCAATTTGCGGATCAGGTCTTGAATGAATGCGATGCCATCGTGGTAATACTTGAGCGGTGCCTGTGGGTCGCCGGGAATGTACGCCACCACGGGCACTGCGCTGTGGTGCAGTTCCAGGTCTGCGGCGAACAGCACAATGCCGGCCAGTGGTGCGTCCATCAGGCTCAGGTCGTGGCTGAGCAGCGTCTTACCGTCGAGTGTCAGGCCGCTGATGCCTTTGAGTTGAGCCTGGAGCGTGCGTAACACCCGCTCGCTGCCGTCCTTTTTCAGGCGCGCCAGGTGTACGGCAGTTTGGGCCTCGGCTTTGAGGCTCTCGATGACAGTGCTGCGCAGCGAAGCCTTGCGTTTGGCATCTTTGAAGCCGAAAAATGTCTTGAGGTAGTTCTGGTATTGCGCACCGATGTCCAGTTCACGGCACAGCCCGACGAAGGTCTGGATGCTGACTTTGCTGTTCACTGAGGGCAGGGTGTCGAATTGCCCGGTGGTGGTGGGTTGGGTAATGAAGCTGGAGTCCGCGGTGAAGGCAGTTTTCTCGCTTTCTGCTGCGTCGAAGTTATGCAGCGCGGCGTCCACCAACGACACGGTCCAGACTTTGACGCCGCCAGTTTCTATAGGAAACAGTGGGATCGTCAGGGGCGCATACAGGCGCAGATGGGTGGTGCGGACATCGATCTCCACGCCCCATCTTGTCTTGAACGCCTGTTGCAAAAGCGGCGCGGCGAAGGCCTGCGGTGTCTTGAGGTCGGCCAGGGCCGTGTCTACTTTGTTTTGCGCGGCCCAGCTCTGCTCCACCGCCTGTTTGAGCGGCGCGTGCTGCTGGCGGCTGGCGTCTGCCTGCCAGTTGGCAATGTCCAGTGGCGCATTCTTCAAGGCTTGGCGCTTGTCATCCGAGGCGCTTGCCAGCCAGGCCGGCAGGCGTGTGTGAAACCCGGGGGGTACTTGGGTGGCGGCGACTGCGAGGCGCTGGCTGATGGTCGTGGGGTAGGGCGTGGGCACGAGGCTGATCCTTCAGTGGGAGTGAGTCACTGTCATCACAGCAAGCCTGATGGGTTCACGGGCAGCAGATAGTTAAGGCATTAGGCGAAAATCAGCGGGCCGTGCCTCTGCCTCTCACTGAACGCAGCGTTTACACTGCGCCATTGCGATGCAATATGTCGCATTGCCGTAAACCCGCGTAAAACCGGGGTTGGCGCTATAAGAAGTTGTCGCTTGGCGACAAGGTGGCGCTGAAAACTGTCCTTACAATCCCTGCATCGCCCGCCAGTTCCAGGCAGGCGTTCCTCTTCAGGAGACTCCGATGTCCGTTGAGCAAGCCCCGGTGCAACGTGCCGATTTCGACCAAGTGATGGTGCCCAACTACGCACCTGCTGCCTTTATCCCTGTACGTGGCGCAGGTTCGCGCGTGTGGGACCAGGCCGGTCGCGAGCTGATCGACTTTGCCGGCGGCATCGCGGTCAACGTATTGGGCCATGCGCACCCGGCGCTGGTCGGTGCACTGACCGAACAGGCCAACACGCTGTGGCATGTCTCCAACGTGTTCACCAACGAGCCGGCGTTGCGTCTGGCCCACAAGCTGATCGACGCCACCTTTGCCGAGCGCGTGTTCTTCTGCAACTCCGGCGCCGAAGCCAACGAGGCCGCGTTCAAGCTGGCCCGTCGCGTGGCGTTCGACCGTTTTGGCAGCGAGAAGTACGAGATCATCGCCGCGTTGAACAGCTTCCACGGCCGTACCCTGTTCACCGTCAACGTCGGTGGCCAGTCGAAGTACTCCGATGGTTTCGGGCCTAAAATCACCGGCATCACCCACGTTCCTTATAACGACCTGGCTGCGCTGAAAGCGGCAGTAACCGATAAGACCTGCGCCGTGGTTCTGGAACCGATCCAGGGCGAAGGCGGTGTACTGCCGGCCGAACTGGCTTACCTGCAAGGCGCTCGCGAGCTGTGCGACGCCCACGACGCACTGTTGGTATTCGACGAAGTGCAAACCGGCATGGGCCGCACCGGCCACCTGTTTGCCTACCAGCATTACGGCGTGACGCCAGATATCCTCACCAGCGCCAAGAGCCTGGGCGGCGGCTTCCCGATTGCGGCGATGCTCACCCGTGAAGACTTGGCCAAGCACCTGGTAGTCGGCACCCACGGCACCACCTACGGCGGCAACCCGCTGGCGTGCGCGGTAGCGGAAGCGGTGATCGACGTGATCAACACCCCAGAAGTGCTGGCGGGTGTGAATGCCAAGCACGACCTGTTCAAGGCGCGCCTGGAGCAGATCGGCAAGCAGTACGGCATCTTCACCCAAGTGCGTGGCATGGGCTTGTTGATCGGTTGCGTACTCAGCGATGCCTTCAAAGGCAAGGCCAAGGACGTGTTCAACGCGGCCGAAAAAGAGAACTTGATGATCCTGCAAGCCGGCCCTGACGTGGTGCGTTTTGCACCGAGCCTGGTGGTGGAAGAGGCGGACATCAATGAAGGCCTGGATCGTTTTGAGCGTGCTGTGAAGACGTTGACGCAAGCCTGATAGCGACACATTTTATTGGCCGGACCTGAACAAATGTGGGAGCTGGCTTGCCTGCGATAGCATCACCTCGGTGCCGTTGATATACCGAGTTGCCTGTATCGCCGGCAAGCCAGCTCCCACATGGATCTGCTTACACATTGAGACCGATGTGTATCCGGGGCCTGTGTCCGGCATTTTTTCCTCTGTGAGTTTTCGAGTTAAGGAGTGACACCATGCTGGTGATGCGCCCCGCGCAAATGGCTGATCTGGGCGAGGTACAGCGTCTGGCTGCGGACAGCCCGATTGGTGTCACCTCCTTGCCGGATGATGTGGAACGCCTGAGCGACAAGATCGCGGCCAGCGAAGCGTCCTTCGCGGCCGAGGTAAGTTTCAACGGTGAAGAGAGCTATTTCTTCGTGCTGGAAGACACCGAGACCGGCAAGCTCGCCGGCTGCTCGGCTATCGTAGCCTCGGCCGGTTACTCCGAGCCGTTCTATAGCTTTCGTAACGAAACCTTCGTGCACGCCTCCCGCGAGCTGAAGATCCACAACAAGATCCACGTGCTTTCCCAGTGCCACGACCTTACCGGCAACAGCCTGCTCACCAGCTTTTATGTGGTGCCTGAGCTGGTCGGTTCGCCGTGGTCGGAACTCAATTCCCGTGGCCGACTGCTGTTTGTCGCCAGCCATCCTGAGCGCTTTGCCGACTCGGTGGTGACCGAGATTGTCGGCTACAGCGACGAGAACGGCGATTCACCGTTCTGGGATGCCATTGGCCGCAACTTCTTCGACCTCAACTACGCCGCCGCCGAGCGCCTGTGCGGGCTGAAAAGCCGTACCTTCCTCGCCGAGTTGATGCCGCACTACCCGATCTACGTGCCGCTGCTGCCGGACGAAGCCCAAGAGGCCATGGGCCAGGTGCACCCGCGTGCGCAAATCACCTTCGACATCCTCATGCGTGAAGGCTTCGAAACTGACCATTACATCGACATCTTCGACGGTGGCCCGACGCTGCACGCCCGGGTCTCGGGCATTCGCTCAATCGCCCAGAGCCGCGTGGTGCCGGTGAAGATCGGCGAGATGGTCAAGGGCGTTGGCCGCCAGTACTTGGTGAGCAACGCGCAGTTGCAGGATTACCGTGCGGTGATGCTGGAGCTGGACTACGCGCCCGGCAAACCGGTGACCCTGGACCTGGCGGCAGCCGAAGCGCTGGGTGTTGGTGAAGGCGCCAGTGTGCGCCTGGTTGCGGTTTAAAAAGAGAGTTTCGCGGGTGGCTGACAACAGCGGCCCGTTCGAGGAGATAGCATGATCGTTCGTCCCGTACGCAGCAGCGATTTACCGGCCCTGATTGATCTGGCGCGCAGCACTGGCACCGGTCTCACCACCTTGCCGGCCAACGAAGAGCGCCTGACCCACCGGGTGGGCTGGGCGGAAAAAACCTTTCGCGGCGAAGCCGGGCGCGGCGATGCCGACTACCTGTTCGTGCTGGAAAACGACGAAGGCCGCGTGGTGGGAATCTCTGCCATCGCTGGCGCCGTTGGCCTGCGCGAGCCGTGGTACAACTTCCGGGTTGGGCTGACTGTCAGCGCTTCCCAGGAACTGAATATCTACCGTGAGATACCGACGCTGTTCCTGGCCAACGACCTCACCGGTAATTCCGAATTGTGCTCGTTGTTTTTGCATGCCGATTACCGCAACGGCCTCAACGGTCGCATGCTCGCCAAGGCGCGCATGTTGTTTATCGCCGAGTTCCCGCAACTGTTCGGCAACAAGATCATTGCCGAGATGCGCGGTGTGTCCAACGATGCTGGGCGTTCGCCGTTCTGGGAAAGTCTGGGCCGGCACTTCTTCAAGATGGAGTTCAGCCAGGCCGACTACCTCACCGGCGTGGGCAACAAGGCGTTTATCGCCGAGCTGATGCCCAAGTTTCCGCTGTACAGCTGCTTTCTCTCCGAAGACGCGCGCAATGTGATCGGCAAGGTCCACCCGGACACCGAGCCGGCCCTGAGCATGCTCAAGAGCGAAGGCTTCAGCTACCAGGGCTATGTGGATATTTTCGACGCCGGCCCGGCGGTGGAATGTGAAACCAGCAAGATCCGTGCGGTGCGCGACAGCCAGTCACTGGTGTTGGCCATCGGCACGCCGGGGGACGACGCCACGCCGTTCCTGATCCATAACCGCAAGCGCGAAGAATGCCGTATCACCGCCGCTCCGGCCCGTCTGGCGGCAGGTACCCTGGTGGTCGATCCACAGACCGCCAAGCGCCTGCAGCTGGTGGTGGGTGATCAAGTACGTGCTGTTGCGTTGTCTGCTGTTCGGGAGTCCAAATAATGAATTCGTTGTATATCGCAGGTAGCTGGCTGGCTGGCCAGGGTGAGTTGTTTGAATCGCGCAACCCGGTGACCCAGCAAGTGCTGTGGGCTGGTAACGGTGCCAGCGCTGAACAGGTCGAATCCGCCGTGCAGGCTGCGCGTCAGGCATTCCCGGCATGGGCCAGGCGCCCGCTCGAAGAACGCATCAGCGTGCTGGAAACCTTCGCCGCCACGCTTAAAAGCCGTGCCGATGAAATCGCCCGCTGCATTGGCGAAGAAACCGGCAAGCCCCTGTGGGAGTCGGCCACTGAAGTCACCAGCATGGCCAATAAGATTGCGATCTCGGTGCAAAGCTACCGCGAGCGTACTGGCGAGAAGAGCGGCCCCCTGGGCGACGCCACCGCAGTGTTGCGCCATAAGCCCCACGGTGTGGTGGCGGTGTTCGGCCCTTACAACTTCCCTGGGCACTTGCCCAATGGGCACATCGTCCCGGCGTTGCTGGCGGGTAACACCGTGCTGTTCAAGCCGAGCGAGCTGACCCCCAAGGTCGCCGAGCTGACCGTGCAGTGCTGGATCGAAGCCGGTTTGCCGGCGGGCGTGCTGAACCTGCTGCAAGGCGCGCGGGAAACCGGCATCGCCCTGGCGGCCAACCCAGGCATCGACGGCCTGTTCTTTACCGGCTCCAGCCGCACCGGCAACCACTTGCACCAGCAATTCTCAGGGCGCCCCGACAAGATCCTGGCCCTGGAAATGGGCGGTAATAACCCGCTGGTCGTGGACGAAGTCGCCGACGTGGATGCGGCGGTGTACACCATCATCCAGTCGGCGTTTATCTCGGCAGGCCAGCGTTGCACCTGTGCCCGCCGCTTGCTGGTGCCGCAAGGTGCCTGGGGCGATGCCTTGCTGGCGCGCCTGGTGGCGGTGAGTGCGAGCCTTGAAGTGGGCGCTTTCGATCAGCAACCGGCGCCGTTCATGGGTTCGGTGATCTCCCTGGCTGCGGCCAAAGCCTTGATGCAAGCCCAGGAACTGATGTTGGCCAATGGCGCCGTGGCACTGCTGGAGATGACTCAGCCTCAGGCTCAGGCCGCTTTGTTGACCCCTGGCATCATCGACGTAACCGGTGTGACGGAGCGTGAAGATGAAGAGCTGTTTGGGCCGCTGCTGCAGGTAATCCGCTATGCGGATTTTGCCGGTGCCATCGCGGAGGCCAACAACACCCAGTACGGCCTGGCCGCTGGCCTGTTGTCGGACTCCGAAGCGCGTTACCAGCAATTCTGGCTGGAAAGCCGCGCCGGCATCGTCAACTGGAACAAGCAGTTGACCGGCGCTGCCAGTACCGCGCCGTTCGGTGGTGTCGGGGCGTCGGGCAATCATCGCGCCAGTGCCTATTACGCGGCGGATTATTGCGCGTACCCGGTGGCGTCGCTGGAGACGCCGAGCTTGGTCGTGCCAGCCACGCTGACCCCCGGCATAACGCTGAAGTAAGGGTGACACCGATCTAATGTGGGAGCTGGCTTGTCGGATCGCCGCATCGCTGCGATGGCATCACCTCGGTTTGGCTGAAAGACCGAGTCGACTGCATCGCAGGCAAGCCAGCTCCCACACTGGGTCGGGTTAACAGATATAGACCTGCAGTTGATGCCTATAAAAACAGATGTTCGTGGAGCCTCGCCGATGAAATCCTGTGAAGTCAATTTTGACGGTCTAGTGGGGCCGACCCATAACTACGGCGGTTTGTCCTTCGGCAACGTCGCGTCCCAAAGCAACAGCCAGCAGTCTTCCAACCCGAAGGAAGCGGCGTTGCAGGGCCTGCAGAAAATGAAAGCCCTGATGGACATGGGCTTTGTGCAAGGTGTATTGGCGCCCCAGGAGCGCCCGGATGTAGCCGCCTTGCGCAGCTTGGGTTTCAGCGGCACCGACGCTCAGGTGATCGAGCAGGCTGCCAGGCAGGCTATGCCTTTGCTGGTAGCGAGCTGCTCGGCATCCAGCATGTGGGTAGCCAACGCCGCCACCGTCAGCCCAAGCGCCGACACCGCAGACGGCCGCGTGCATTTCACTGCCGCCAACCTCAATTGCAAATACCACCGCAGCATCGAGCACCCCACCACCAGCCGCGTGCTGGGGGCGATGTTCGCCGATGGCAAGCATTTCGCTCACCACGCCGCCTTGCCGGCCGTGGCGCAATTTGGCGATGAAGGCGCGGCCAACCACACGCGTTTCTGTCGTGAGTACGGTGAGGCGGGCGTCGAGTTTTTCGTCTTCGGCCGTAGTGCTTTCGACCCTCGTTACCCGGCCCCGCAGAAGTACCCGGCGCGCCAGACCCTCGAAGCCTCCCAGGCCGTTGCGCGCCTGCATGGCTTGAAGGATGACGGTGTGGTCTACGCCCAGCAGAACCCGGCGGTGATCGACGCGGGTGTGTTCCACAACGATGTGATCGCGGTGGGCAACGGCGAAGTGCTGTTCTATCACGAGGATGCGTTCCTCAACACCGAGCAGATGCTCGCCGAACTGCACGGCAAGTTGGGCAAGCTGGGCGGTAACTTCCAGTCGGTGTGTGTGCCTCGCGCGTTGGTCAGTGTCGAGGACGCGGTGCGTTCCTACCTGTTCAACAGCCAGTTGCTGACTCGTCCTGATGGTTCGATGCTGCTGATTGTGCCGGAAGAGTGCCGCGCCAATGAGCGCGTGTGGCAGTACCTGCAAGGGCTGACCGCTGCCGGCGGGCTGATTCGCGAGGTCAAGGTCTTCGACCTCAAGCAAAGCATGCAAAATGGCGGTGGGCCGGCGTGCCTGCGCCTGCGCGTGGCGTTGAACGAAACCGAGCTGGCGGCCGTGAACCCAGGGGTTATCATGACCGCGCCGTTGTACGAAACCCTGACCCAATGGGTGGGCAAGCACTACCGTGACAGCCTGCGCGAAACCGACCTGGCTGACCCGCAGTTGCTGCTTGAGTGCCGGACGGCATTGGATGAACTGACGCAAATCCTTAAACTGGGCTCGGTTTATCCTTTCCAGATCAATTAATGCCACACGGCTGAGATATTTTATTTATGACCGACACCCTGAAACTCATCCTTGAAGACACCGACGGCACCCAGCTGGAAACCTCCTGCACCCGCGTCGCCGTGGTCTGGCAGGGCAAGGAGATCTGGATCCAGCACGATGGCCGCGGCCAACTGCTGATTGGCGTAGACGTAGAAGAGGGCGACGCCGAGTACGCCAACCTGCTGATGCGCCCATTGGCCACCAACCTGATGAGCCTGCAACTGGAAATGGAACCGGCCGACGTTGAAGGTGACGACGACGATCACGTCCATGGCCCAGGCTGCAACCACTAAGGAAGCTGCTTATGCTCGCCCTCGGCAAACTGCTTGAACTGACCCTCGCCGGTCGTGAACCGGCGCAAAAAATTCAACTGACTGTCGACGGCGTGCAGATGCGCTGGCTCAGCGAAGGCGCGCTTGAAGTGCGCCCTCCTGAAGCTCTGGACAACGGCAGCGACTTGCTGCTGTCGTCCGGCATCCATGGCAACGAAACCGCGCCGATCGAATTGCTCGACCGCCTGTTGCATGGCATTGCCCGCGGGGAGATCAAACCCCGCACCCGTATTCTGTTCCTGTTCGGTAATACCGAGGCCATGCGCCGCGGTGAGCGTTACCTCGAGCTGGACGTCAACCGGCTGTTCAATGGCCGGCATGAACAAAACATTGGCCCCGAAGCCATGCGCGCCGCCGAGCTTGAGCAATTGGCCCGCAGCTTTTTCAGCCTGCCTGGCCGTTCGCGCCTGCATTACGACCTGCATACCGCGATTCGTGGTTCGAAAATCGAACAGTTCGCATTGTACCCGTGGAAAGAAGACCGACAGCATTCGCGCCGAGAGCTGGAGCGCCTGAACGCGGCTGGTATGCAGGCGGTGCTGTTGCAGAACAAAACCTCGATTACCTTCACCGCGTTTACCTACGAACAACTCGGCGCCGAGGCGTTCACCCTGGAGTTGGGCAAGGCCCGGCCGTTCGGGCAGAACGACGGTGTGGACGTGTCGCGCCTGGAAGCGCGTCTGAAGCAGATCATCGAGGGCAACGAGCCTGAGACCGGTAGCCTCGACGGCCTGCAACTCTTCGCCGTTGCGCGAGAAGTGATCAAGCACAGCGACGCCTTCCTGATGCACCTGCCCGCAGATGTGGAAAACTTTTCGGAATTGGAAAGGGGCTACCTGCTGGCCGAAGACGTGGCCAAGACCCGTTGGGTGATCGAGGAGGAGGGCGCCCGCATTATCTTTCCCAACCCAAAGGTGAAGAACGGCTTGCGCGCCGGGATATTGATCGTGCCCACCACGGATGCCGGCCTGGCCTGAGAGCCAAGTCTGGCTCAGTCCAATGTGGGAGCTGGCTTGC
>NZ_JBZXEA010000024.1:22732-29651 GCF_058725345.1 Pseudomonas sp. DW-iso17
TTGCGGTGAGGCTTGGATTTAGACCGCTACCGCACGCGGCTCGCTACGACGGATCGCGCGTACCTTGTGCAGGGTATCGGCGCAGGTGCGCGCCGCTTCCTGGCCCTTGTGCACGAAGTGCTCGTAGAAAAACGTGGTGTGCTCGCTGCCGGCATGGAAGTGGTGCGGCGTCAGGGACACCGAGAACACCGGCACTTCAGTTTCCAGCTGCACCTGCATCAGGCCGCTGACTACCGATTGCGCGACGAATTCGTGACGGTAGATGCCACCGTCCACCACCAGCGCGGCAGCGACGATCCCGGCGTAGCGGCCGGTCTTGGCCAGCAACTTGGCGTGTAGGGGCATTTCAAAGGCGCCGCCGACTTCGAAGAAGTCGATGTCCGATTCCTGATAACCCTGGGCGATCATTTCGGCGAGGAAGCCTTTGCGCGATTGGTCGACAATATCCTTGTGCCAGCAGGCCTGGATAAACGCGACGCGCTCGCCGTGATGGTTTTTGCTTTTGCTGTCGATTGCGGTGGGTTGCATGTTCTGACTCCTGTTTAAGAAAAAAACAGGGCGTTATGAATCGAATGGGATTTAAGGGTACGCATGCGCAAACAAGCGCGCGGTCCTTAGGTGCCAATCCCGTTCTCTCTTCATCCGGACTATGACCGTCGGCCCCGGGATCACACCGGGTCTGCTGACCTCGTCGCCGTCCTGCCTGAGCAGTTCGAGGCGCCAAGCGCTCGCGGGCTATGCACATTGCGTGCAATTACCGCCGGTGGGGAATTGCACCCCGCCCTGAGAACGTTGCCACCAGAACCCTGGCGGCGCAGAGTTTTTAACATGGTTTTTCGAAAACTGCACGGCTGCCGTCTCGATAACTTATATCGGTTTGATTGGTTGGTATTCGAATGAATGCAATAGGGGCTTGATATTCCGTGGCTTTGCCCGCAGTAATCACACACAAAAGGACTTATCCACTCCGTTAGAGGCCCCCTTCATGACCGTGATCGACCTGCGCAGCGACACCGTGACCCAACCTACCCCCGGCATGCTCGACGCAATGGCCAGCGCCGTCAGCGGCGATGATGTCTACGGCGAAGACCCCAGCGTCAACCGCCTGGAGGCCGAGTTGGCCAAGCGCCTGGGCTTTGCCGCGGCGCTGTTCGTGCCCACCGGTACCATGAGCAACCTGCTGGCGTTGATGGCTCACTGTGAGCGCGGCGAGGAATACATCGTCGGCCAGCAGGCTCACACCTACAAATACGAAGGCGGCGGTGCGGCGGTGCTGGGGTCGATCCAGCCGCAACCCCTGGAAGTTCAAGCTGATGGCTCCCTTGATCTGAACCAAGTGCTTGCCGCCATCAAGCCCGACGACTTCCACTTCGCCCGCACACGCCTGCTGGCGCTGGAAAACACCATGCAGGGCAAAGTGCTGCCGCTGGATTACCTGGCCAAGGCCCGTGCATTTACCCACGAGCATGGCCTGGCCCTGCACCTGGATGGCGCGCGCCTCTACAACGCGGCGGTCAAGCTGGGGGTGGATGCGCGAGAAATCGCCCAGCATTTCGATTCGGTGTCGGTGTGCCTGTCCAAGGGCCTCGGTGCGCCGGTCGGCTCGGTGCTGTGTGGCTCGACGGCGCTGATCGCCAAGGCTCGGCGCTTGCGCAAGATGGTCGGCGGCGGCATGCGCCAGGCGGGCTCCCTGGCGGCGGCGGGGTTGTATGCTCTGGATCATCAGGTGCAGCGCCTGGCTGACGACCATGCCAACGCGCAATGGCTGGGCGATGAGTTACGCAAGGCCGGCTACAGCGTCGAGCCGGTGCAGACCAATATGGTGTATGTGCAGGTAGGTGATCAGGCGCAGGCGCTGAAGGCCTTTGCGGCCGAGCGTGGGGTCAAGTTGAGCGCCGCGCCGCGCCTGCGCATGGTCACCCATCTGGATGTGAGCCGGGCGCAGATCGAGCAAGTGGTGCAGACATTCGTCGCGTTTTCGCAGAAATGACAGTGCAGGCCGTCTAATTGACTGTTTCTATCACATAAACACGCTGTACCACCGGCAAAGGGCCGATATAATGCGGCCCTTTGCCGTCGCTCCGTCTGATGATGTTGCGCACTGGCCTTTGGCCGCAGCCTCCGTGGAAGAACCTAATGAAAAGCGCAGAAATCCGTGAAGCCTTCCTTCGCTTCTTCGAAGAGCAAGGCCACACCCGTGTAGCCTCCAGCTCCTTGATCCCAGGCAATGACCCAACCCTGCTGTTCACTAACGCGGGGATGAACCAGTTCAAGGACTGTTTCCTGGGCCAGGAAAAGCGCGCCTACACCCGCGCTACCAGCAGCCAGAAGTGCGTACGCGCCGGCGGCAAGAACAGTGACCTGGAAAACGTCGGCTACACCGCCCGTCACCACACCTTTTTCGAGATGCTGGGTAACTTCAGCTTCGGCGACTATTTCAAGAAAGACGCGATCACGTTCGCCTGGACCTTCCTCACCGGCGTGCTGAAGCTGCCCAAGGAAAAACTCTGGGTCACCGTGTACGCGACGGACGATGAAGCGTATGACATCTGGACCCAGGAAATCGGTGTACCTGCCGAGCGCATGATCCGTATCGGTGACAACAAAGGCGCGCCCTACGCGTCCGATAACTTCTGGACCATGGGCGATACCGGCCCGTGCGGCCCGTGCACCGAGATTTTCTACGATCACGGCGACGATATCTGGGGTGGCCCGCCAGGCTCGCCGGAAGAAGACGGCGACCGCTACATCGAGATCTGGAACAACGTGTTCATGCAGTTCAACCGCACCGCCGATGGCGTGTTGCATCCGCTGCCGGCACCGTCGGTAGACACCGGCATGGGCCTGGAGCGGATCAGTGCGGTGATGCAGCACGTTCACTCCAACTACGAAATCGACCTGTTCACCAACCTGCTGAGCGCCTCGGCGGCAGCTATTGGTTGCGCCAATGAAGGCCAGTCTTCGCTCAAGGTGGTGTCGGACCACATCCGTTCCTGCGGTTTCCTGATCGCAGACGGCGTGCTGCCGTCCAACGAAGGCCGTGGCTACGTGCTGCGTCGCATCATCCGTCGCGCGTGCCGCCACGGTAACAAGCTGGGCGCTACCGGCAGCTTTTTCTACAAGATCGTGGCCGCGCTGGTTGCCGAGATGGGCGATGCCTTCCCGGAACTCAAGCAACAGCAAAGCAACATCGAGCGGGTGCTCAAGGCTGAAGAAGAGCAGTTCTCCAAGACCCTGGAGCACGGCCTGAAGATTCTGGAACAGGACCTGGCTGAGCTCAAAGGCACCGTGGTGCCGGGTGATGTGGTGTTCAAGTTGTACGACACCTATGGTTTCCCGATGGACCTGACTGCCGACATCGCCCGCGAGCGTGAGTTGACCGTCGACGAAGCCGGTTTCGAGCGTGAGATGGAAGCCCAGCGCGTGCGGGCCCGTTCGGCCAGCTCCTTTGGCCTGGACTACAACACCCTGGTCAAGGTTGACGTACCGACCGAGTTCACCGGCTACAAGGCGACTGCGGGCTCGGCCAAGATCGTCGCCATCTATAAAGACGGTAAGTCGGTCGACGTGTTGAGCGAGGGTGAAGAGGCGGTTGTGGTGCTGGACCAGACGCCGTTTTATGCCGAGTCGGGTGGCCAGATTGGCGATTGCGGTTTCCTGAGCTCGACATCCGGTCGTTTTGACGTGCGCGACACCACCAAGACCGGCGGTGCGTTCCTGCATCACGGTGTGCTGGTGCTGGGCAACTTGACTGTGGGCGCACCGGTAGACACCCAGGTCGATGCCGATGTAAGGCATGCCACGGCGTTGAACCACTCGGCCACGCACTTGCTGCACGCCGCGCTGCGCCAGGTCCTGGGCGAGCACGTGCAGCAAAAAGGTTCGTTGGTGGACAGCCAGCGCCTGCGTTTTGACTTCAGCCACTTTGAAGCGATCAAGCCTGAGCAGATCAAGGCCCTGGAAGACATCGTCAACGCCGAGATTCGCAAGAACACCCCGGTTGAAACCGAAGAAACCGATATCGAGACCGCCAGGAACAAAGGCGCCATGGCGCTGTTTGGCGAGAAGTACGGCGACGAAGTTCGCGTACTGAGTATGGGCGGCAGCTTCTCGGTAGAACTCTGTGGTGGCATCCACGCCAACCGCACCGGCGATATCGGCCTGCTGAAGATCATCAGCGAAGGTGGTGTGGCCTCGGGCGTACGTCGTATTGAGGCGGTGACTGGTGCTGCGGCCCTGGCTTACCTCAATGCAGCCGAAGAACAACTCAAGGAAGCGGCCGGCCTGGTCAAGGGCAGCCGCGACAACCTGATCGACAAGCTGTCCGCCGTTCTGGAGCGCAACCGTGCGCTGGAAAAACAGCTGGAGCAGTTGCAGGCCAAAGCGGCGAGCG
Source organism: Pseudomonas sp. DW-iso17 (assembly GCF_058725345.1). Classification (NCBI taxonomy): domain Bacteria; kingdom Pseudomonadati; phylum Pseudomonadota; class Gammaproteobacteria; order Pseudomonadales; family Pseudomonadaceae; genus Pseudomonas; species Pseudomonas sp. DW-iso17. The sequence continues at coordinate 27,126 of NZ_JBZXEA010000024.1, forward strand.
CTGCGGGCGATGACCTGTCGGCCGCGGCGGTTGACGTCAAGGACGTAAAAGTCCTGGCGGCGCGCCTGGACGGCCAGGATGGCAAGGCGCTGTTGGCCTTGGTCGATCAGTTGAAGAACAAGCTCGGCCGCGCAGTGATCCTGCTCGGCAGTGTCCATGAGGATAAGGTCGTTCTGGTTGCGGGTGTAACCAAGGACCTGACTGGCCAACTCAAAGCCGGTGATTTGATGAAGCAAGCCGCTGCGACAGTGGGCGGCAAGGGCGGTGGTCGTCCGGACATGGCGCAAGGCGGTGGTGTCGATGCCGCAGCGCTGGACGCGGCCCTGGCCTTGACCGTGCCATTTGTCGAGGCAGGTATTTAAAGCACTGTTAACCGGCCCGTGGTCTAGTCACGGGCTTGTTCAGTGCAGGTGGATTGGATATTAGGCGCCCCTTTACGGGCTGAGGCGGCTTGGAAATGGCTTTGATCGTACAGAAATTTGGAGGCACCTCGGTTGGTTCTGTCGAAAGAATCGAGCAGGTCGCCGACAAGGTTAAGAAGTTCCGCGATGCTGGTGATGACCTGGTAGTGGTGCTGTCGGCCATGAGTGGCGAGACCAATCGCCTGATCGATCTGGCCAAAGCCATCAGCGGTGATCAACAGCCGCTGCCGCGTGAGCTGGATGTGATCGTCTCCACGGGCGAGCAGGTGACCATTGCGCTGTTGGCCATGGCGCTGAACAAGCGTGGCGTGCCAGCGGTGTCCTACACTGGTAGCCAAGTGCGCATTCTTACAGACAGCGCACATACCAAGGCGCGGATCCTGCAAATTGATGATCAGAAAATTCGTACTGATCTGAAAGCAGGGCGCGTGGTAGTTGTAGCGGGTTTCCAGGGTGTGGATGAGCACGGCAACATCACCACGCTGGGTCGTGGCGGTTCGGACACCACCGGTGTGGCCCTGGCGGCAGCGCTCAAGGCGGACGAATGCCAGATCTATACCGATGTGGATGGCGTCTACACCACTGACCCACGCGTCGTGCCAGTGGCCCAGCGGCTGGACAAGATCACCTTTGAAGAAATGCTGGAAATGGCCAGCCTTGGTTCCAAGGTGTTGCAGATTCGTGCGGTGGAGTTCGCCGGCAAGTACAACGTTCCGCTGCGCGTATTGCACAGCTTCAAGGAGGGTCCGGGCACCCTCATTACTATTGATGAAGAGGAATCCATGGAACAGCCGATCATTTCCGGCATCGCTTTCAATCGCGATGAAGCCAAGCTGACGATCCGTGGCGTGCCAGACACCCCGGGCGTGGCTTTCAAGATTCTGGGTCCTGTCAGCGATGCGAATGTTGAAGTCGACATGATCGTGCAGAACGTTTCGCACGATAACACCACCGATTTCACCTTCACCGTGCACCGCAACGAATACGATGCAGCATTGAAAATCCTGCAGAACACAGCGAGCGAGATTGGCGCCCGTGAAGTGGTCGGCGATACCAAGATTGCCAAGGTGTCGATCGTAGGGGTGGGCATGCGTTCCCATGCTGGCGTTGCCAGCCGTATGTTCGGGGCCCTGGCCAAAGAAGGTATCAACATCCAGATGATTTCCACCTCGGAAATCAAAGTCTCGGTAGTGCTCGAAGAGAAGTACCTGGAACTGGCTGTACGCGCGCTGCATACGGCTTTTGAGTTGGATGCTCCGGCCCGACAGGGCGAGTGATGCGTTGCCAGGAAGGCGCGGTTTACCGCGCCTTTCATTTTTTTGTGGGGTACATGGTCTTTTGCATGGGCTCGACAATACTTAGCGAGTAGGGCTACGACCTTTTGGTTGTAGGTCGAATGCTTTTTTTTTGCAGACTGTTGTTCCTGAACTGAAATGCGTGAGGTGAAAGGTATGCTGATTCTGACTCGTCGTTGCGCAGAAAGCCTGATTATCGGTGATGGCGAAATCACCGTGACGGTGCTCGGCGTTAAAGGCAATCAAGTACGTATTGGGGTTAATGCTCCGAAAGAGGTGGCGGTCCACCGCGAGGAAATCTACCTGCGGATCAAGAAAGAGAAGGACGAAGAACCAAGCCTTTAATTTTTATCGTTTTTTATGTTTGCAAACGGGGAGGAACGTGGTTAATATACGCCCCGTGTTGCGGAGAGCTGGCCGAGTGGCCGAAGGCGCTCCCCTGCTAAGGGAGTACACCTCAAAAGGGTGTCGGGGGTTCGAATCCCCCGTTCTCCGCCATTATTTGCTTAGTACGTTGCAATCTGGTTTTTTCGGTAAGTTGTTGAAAGTACTCGAAAAAATAGCTTTACATAGAGATTGAACGGCCTATAATGCGCGGCAACAAATGCACTCGTAGCTCAGCTGGATAGAGTACTCGGCTACGAACCGAGCGGTCACAGGTTCGAATCCTGTCGAGTGCACCATTTAAGAGTTAGTTGCAGTGATGCAGGTAGCTTGGCTTCAACCAGTTGTGATCTGGTCTAAAAACACAATCTGCACTCGTAGCTCAGCTGGATAGAGTACTCGGCTACGAACCGAGCGGTCACAGG
>NZ_JBZXEA010000024.1:29751-33510 GCF_058725345.1 Pseudomonas sp. DW-iso17
TTCGAATCCTGTCGAGTGCACCATACAAACAAAAAGCCCGCCTAGTGCGGGCTTTTTGCCGTCTCGGGTTTGTGTGGGTTTTATCCGGCGTCCTCCTTTTTCTCCCTCTTCATGTGTTTTCCCATGCGCCTGCGTCGTCGCAGTTCATAGATGCAGCCAATACTGAGCTTTGGCGTGCAAGCGCTTGTTCTTTCCAGTTTTTTAACGTTTAAAACGTCCGGGCGGTGTATCATGCGCTCGTCAGCCCCGCCGGGGCTTGTGGAATACCTCCATGGACTTACCCAGTAGTTACTCAGTACCCCGCTTTACCAATCATGAATTGACTGATTGATCCTTCCGGCGTGCCCCGCTGCTGGGAGTGGAGTTCGCCTATGACCGAAGTAGAAGTAAAGAAGACACAAGAAAGCCTGCAGGATCGTCTGGCTCAAGTTATCGAGCTGCTGCAGCGCCAGCGCGTGGTCGAAGACCTCACGCACCGCCAGGAAGGTCCGAACCACGACCGCGTCGAAAACCTGGTTCACCGGCAAAACCTCGTCGAGTTGCAACGCAAGCTCGATGACCTGCACTCCGCCGACGTCGCCTATATTCTTGAAGCCTTGCCGCTGGATGACCGACTGACCCTGTGGCAGTTGGTGAAGGCTGATCGTGACGGTGACATCCTTCTGGAAGTATCGGACTCGGTGCGTGAAACGCTCATCGCCGACATGGATGACCACGAACTCCTGGCTGCCGCCAAGGAGATGGATGCGGACGAGCTTGCTGACCTGGCACCTGAGCTGCCCCGTGATGTTGTCCATGAGTTGATGGAGGCGCTCGATACGCAGCAGCGTGAGCGTGTGCGTTCCGCGCTGTCGTACGACGAGGATCAGGTCGGCGCCCTGATGGACTTCGAGATGGTCACCATTCGCGAAGACGTCAGCCTGGAAGTGGTGTTGCGTTACCTGCGCCGTCTAAAAGAATTGCCCGGCCACACCGACAAATTGTTTGTGGTCGACTATGAGGGGATCCTCAAGGGCGTTTTGCCGATCAAGCGCCTGCTGGTCAATGATCCGGAGAAGAAAGTTGCTGACCTGATGGCCAGCGATACCGTGAGCTTCCATCCGGACGAAGATGCCTACGACGCGGCCCAGGCATTCGAGCGTTACGACTTGATCTCGGCTCCGGTGGTGGATAAGAACGGCAAGTTGATCGGTCGTCTGACCATCGATGAAATCGTCGACTTGATCCGTGAAGAAAGTGAAACCGAAGTCCTCAACATGGCGGGTTTGCGTGAAGAGGAGGATATTTTCGCGTCGGTCTGGCGTTCACTGCATAACCGCTGGGCCTGGCTGGCTATCAATCTGATTACCGCGTTTATCGCTTCTCGCGTGATCGGGTTGTTTGAAGGCTCCATCGAGAAGCTGGTGGCCTTGGCGGCGTTGATGCCGATTGTGGCGGGTATTGGCGGTAACTCCGGGAACCAGACCATCACCATGATCGTGCGCGCCATGGCGCTGGATCAGGTCAGTACTGCCAATTCCTCACGGCTGCTGCGTAAGGAACTGGCGGTAGGCCTCATAAACGGATTGGTGTGGGGCGGTGTGATTGGCGTGGTGGCTTACTTGCTCTACGGCAGTTGGTCCCTGGGCGTGGTAATGACTGCGGCCATGACCCTTAACCTGTTGCTGGCGGCCTTGATGGGGGTATTGATTCCCATGACCCTGGCGCGTCTAGGTCGCGATCCTGCCATGGGTGCCAGTGTGATGATCACGGCCATGACTGACAGTGGTGGTTTCTTCATCTTCCTGGGCCTGGCAACGATCTTCCTGCTCTGACCCTTCCAGCGGGGGCAAATCTGCCCTCGCTTTGCTTCTTATTCCCAAACTCCAGGCAAAAAAAAGCCAGCACATGGCTGGCTTCGGCTTTCAGGTGTCAATCAATTGGCTTCTGCGGCCGCCTCCACGTCATGCGCGATAAGCGAGACGAGAGCATTTTGCTGGCGGTGGGAGAGCTGACGAAAACGCTGCAGCAGTTCGCGTTCGTGCAGTGACAGCTCGGGGCTGTCCAGGCGCATGCTCAACTCTTCACCCAAGGCACCTTCCTGAATAAGGCTTTGTTCCAGGCGTGCGATGATTTCGGAGTTCATGCTGCGGTGATGATTGCGAGCCACCTCGGCAATGCGTTCCCGCATTCCGTCTGGCAGACGTACGACGAATTTGTCAGCCGTACGGCTGGAATAAATTGCCTGTTTCAATGGGCGCATATATTTAACCGGTTAGTTCAGGGGAGCGGTTTCTGGAATTGGCCGCAAGATGAGTGTTAAGACAAGGCTCACGACCAAAGTTCAACCCGAATTGCAAAGAGGCCGCATCATGCCTCAGATTTGACATTTCATTGGCGTCAATTCTGTGACAAATATTGAACCGCCTACAGGCTTTATGCCAGTACTGATTTACGTTTTTGCGGACTGGTTAGAAAAAATCCTGCGACTGCAGCGAAGCTCGTCAATCTTCGCCCAAGCCTGCACGGCATCCGGGTTGAAGGGCGCCCGTCCTATAGCGATATGGCCTTTTGCCCTCAAGCTTAAGGTTAGTAGCTGTTCGCCTATTTACGAGTGTCAGGCGACATAAGGTAGGGGAGGGAGATGGGGAAGGGGGTTAGCGCAGGAGCGGATCGAATTTGATTCGGCGACCCTTGATTAGCGTCAGTACCAGTAGGCTGCCCAGCACGGCGCTGGCGACGAAGGCTAGGGTTTGAGTTTGTTGTGATGTAGGTCCCAGGCCTAGCGCAACAGATAGGAGCGTCAAGCACAGAAACAACCAGGCAGATTTCGACATGAATAGTGTTCTCAGAAAACCCAATGCTCGGCCGCTGGCGCTGATTGTGTATCTTGGGTCAGGCGGATGGGAGACTGGGGGTTTGCAGTCATCAGTGCCAACTGAGGTCGTTGTTGCAGATGGTGGGGAATGGCTTGGCTGATTTGCGCGCCGTCTTCAGTACTGGTCGGCTGAAAATGAAACGTCACCACCGTAGCCAGTGCCACAGCGTTCAGTGCTAGTAGAAGGGCGCTGTTCATCATCATAGTCTCCACGGTGCCTGGAACGATTGGTTTTGTGTTTATGACTTTGCAGATGTCGTGCCAATCTATTATTCCAATAAAAACAAGGAGTTAAGATTGTTTTTTGAGGCCGCTGGGTTGCAGTTTGCAATGATGGCATATTGGCGTAGTGCAATTTGCACGATGAGGGTGAAAGTCTTGGCATGCTGAATGAGGCTATGAACGTACGCGCAAGGATTGGCCTACAGTCAAAATGCCAACGGACGACATGACAAAACCAGCCTCGGCCGTTAAGATGCACGCCGTCTGTCGCTAGCCCTTCAGGGTAAGCGTGGCATTTGTCCCAGTAGCTCAATTGGATAGAGCATCCCCCTCCTAAGGGGAAGGTTGGCCGTTCGAACCGGCCCTGGGACACCATCTCTGTAAAGCTTTCCCCTCCTGGTATTCGTCGGTCTCAACAACAGTCATCCTCGTTCCTCGCCTGTGCGGGATCCAACCGCGCTTCTTTCGGTTGAGATCCAGATGCATTTGTGTGGGTGGGAATAATTCACGTCCCTAGGTTGTGCGCTCCTTCTATATAGAAGAGGCGGTGGGGCACCCTGGTTTTTATAGGCGAGTAAGTGTTTCGCTTTTTTTAAGATAAGGGGGTTGACGTTCATGGCGATCCCTGTAGAATTCGCCTCCCGCTTACGAGAGATCGCAAGCGCAAGTGGTTGAAGTTG
>NZ_JBZXEA010000025.1:0-33427 GCF_058725345.1 Pseudomonas sp. DW-iso17
GTTTCGACTGCGCCGGAAGTGGGGCGAATTATAGGCTTCCAGAATCTGCCGTCAACCCAATTATTCGGTTTTTCTATCAAAAACCTCGAAAAACCGATGCTTCCACTATATAGATAGCTACGAGTCAGCATTTGAGCAATATATTGCTCATTCATTGACAGTTAAGCATCATAGCGCCACGTATTTATCGATCATGACTTCGGAAGAACTCCCGCAATGACCACCCCTCCTCGCCGCCTGGCATCCGCATTGTTTCCGATCGGCCTGCTATTGATCGCCATGGCGTCCATCCAATCCGGTGCGTCATTGGCCAAAAGCATGTTTCCTATTGTTGGCGCACAAGGCACCACTGCTCTGCGTTTGATTTTCGCCAGTGTGATCATGCTGGTGCTATTACGCCCATGGCGCGCCACGCTGACGGCCAAGTCCTTGCGCACGGTGATCATTTACGGGATGGCGCTGGGCGGCATGAACTTCCTCTTCTATATGTCCCTTCGTACCGTACCGCTGGGGATTGCAGTAGCACTCGAATTCACAGGCCCGCTTGCCGTCGCTATCTATGCCTCGCGCAGAGCTGTCGACTTCCTGTGGATTGCCCTGGCGATCATCGGCCTGCTGCTGTTAATTCCGATGGGCGAGGCCAGTAGCGGTATCGACTGGGTCGGCGCGGCTTACGCACTGGGCGCAGGCGGATGCTGGGCCCTCTATATTTTATTCGGCCAAAAGGCTGGGAACGACAATGGTGTTCAGACCGCTGCACTCGGCGTGATGATTGCGGCCCTGTTCGTCGCACCGATCGGCATCGTGCATGCGGGCGCCGCGCTGCTGACGCCCGCCCTGATCCCTGTCGCCATTGGCGTCGCAATTCTGTCCACCGCCTTGCCCTACACCTTGGAGATGGTCGCACTGACTCGCCTTCCCGCTCGCACATTCGGCACGTTGATGAGTATCGAACCGGCGTTCGGCGCCCTCTCCGGCCTGTTCTTTCTGCATGAGCATTTATCCCTGGCCCAATGGCTGGCCATCACCTGCATTATCCTGGCTAGCGTAGGCGCGACGTTGACGATGCGCAACGAATCCAAACCACTGGTGCCTGCCGACTGATCATCTTTAAAGCCAGCTCTGGTATTTGCCGCTCATTTAGGCCATGTTTAGGCCGTAACCGAATGTCATTCATGGAGAATTTCGACACGGACAGCATGAACGCTTCGCTCGAGAGCGAGTAAAGCGGCTCTGTTCTTTTGCAGGGCGGCTATTAAGGATGGGAATGAAACGAATTTTGATACTGTTGCTGGTTGTGGGCATCGCTGGCTGTGCTGCAACCACAAAAACAGAAGTGAAACGGGGTAAAAAAGGGCTGCATATCAACTGTTCAGGCCTGTCCTCCTCCTGGGACCAGTGCTACACCAGTGCAGCCAACTCATGCGGTGCCAAGGGCTACCGGGTGATAGCCAAATCCGGCGATAACTCCGAAGAGCCTGGGGACTATCCTTTCGGCCTCAACCCAGCTGGCTATACCAGCCGCAGTATGATCGTCATCTGCAAATAGCTGCCCGAGCAGTCTTTCCTGACTGCTCATCTTAAATTCAGGCCAGTTGCGGCACGAAGGCTAAACTCCTGCTCGACCATCGAGCCAATGGAGTTCCCATGCCGCACAACAAGAAAATCGTATTAGTAGTGGGTGCCGGTGACGCGACCGGCGGCGCCATAGCCAAACGCTTTGCCCGCGAAGGCTACATCGCCTGCGTCACCCGTCGCAGCGCCGACAAACTGCAGCCCCTGGTAGACAGCATTCAGTTGGCGGGCGGTGAAGCCCATGGTTTTGCCTGTGATGCACGTAAAGAAGAGGACGTGATCGCACTGGTCGAGCAAATCGAAACCGAGTTGGGGCCTATTGAAGCGTTCGTCTTCAACATCGGCGCCAATGTGCCTTGCAGCATTCTGGAAGAAACCGCACGCAAGTACTTCAAGATCTGGGAGATGGCGTGCTTCTCCGGCTTCCTGAACGCACGGGAAGTCGCCAAGCGCATGGTCACGCGTAACCGCGGCACTATCCTGTTCACCGGAGCCACCGCCGGCTTGCGCGGAAGCGCGGGGTTTGCCGCCTTCGCCGGCGCCAAGCATGGGATACGCGCCCTGGCACAAAGCATGGCGCGGGAGTTAGGCCCGATGAACATCCATGTCGCCCATGTGGTGGTGGACGGTGCCATCGATACCGACTTCATTCGCGAGAACTTCCCGCAGAAATACGCACTCAAGGATCAGGACGCCCTCCTCAACCCTGACCATATTGCCGACAACTACTGGTTCCTGCATCGCCAGCCACGGGACGCCTGGACGTTCGAACTGGACCTGCGCCCCTGGAATGAAACCTGGTGACTCCCTCTATAACAATAAGCAGTGAGTACAGACCATGAGTAAAACCCTGGAGTTCTTCTTTGATCTCGGCAGCCCCGCCACTTACCTGGCCTATACCCAGTTGCCGGCGCTGTGCGCTAAAACCGGCGCACAGGTGGTGTATCAACCGATGCTGTTGGGCGGTGTATTCAAGGCCACGGGCAATGCCTCGCCGATCATGGTGCCCGCCAAGGGGCGCTATATGCTCGATGACCTGGCGCGTTACGCCAAACGCTACAACGTGCCGCTCAGGTTCAACCCGCACTTTCCCATCAATACCTTGGTGCTGATGCGCGCCGTCACCGGCATTCAAATCCACCAGCCTGAGCGCTTCCTCGACTTCATCGACTGCCTGTTCCGCGCACTCTGGGTGGAAGGCCGTCACCTGGGCGACCCAGAGGTCGTGGCCAATGTGCTCACCGAACAGGGGTTCGATCCCGAGCAGGTACTGGCCCTGTCCAATGATGCAGCCGTCAAGGACGCTCTCAAGGACAAAACCGAACAAGCCATTAAGCGCGGCGTGTTCGGCGCTCCCAGTTTCTTTGTAGGAAACCAGCTGTTCTTCGGCCAGGACCGCCTGGACTTTGTGCGTGAAGCCCTCAGCTAGGTGTTGATTGCAGCCGGCAATGCCTTGGCTGCAACCGATCAAATCGCCGCAGTGCGCACCTGCAACCATTCAAGCGCTGCACCATTGAGCAGCGGGCTCAAACGCTCACGCACCTGGGCGTGATACGCGTTGAACCATTCACGCTCATCCGCCGTGAGCAACGACGGCACCAGGCAGCGGGTATCAATTGGGCACAGGGTCAGGGTTTCGAACTTGAGGAATTCGCCAAACTCGGTCTTGCCCGCTTCACGGTTCAACACCAGGTTCTCAATGCGCACGCCCCAACGGCCAGGGCGATAAGTACCCGGTTCAATTGAAGTAATCATCCCTGGCTGCATCGCCGTTTGTGGCGCCGCAGCAGCCTGATAGGCAATGACCTGCGGACCTTCATGTACGTTGAGGAAATAACCCACGCCGTGGCCTGTGCCGTGACCGTAGTCCACGCCTTCTGCCCATATCGGCGCACGGGCAATGGCATCCAGCAACGGTGAAAGAATGCCCTTGGGGAACTGCGCACGGGACAGAGCAATCACACCCTTGAGCACCCGCGTGCAATCGCGTTTCTGCTCCTCACTCGGTGTACCGATAGGCACCATCCGCGTGATGTCCGTGGTTCCGCCCAGGTATTGGCCGCCCGAGTCGATCAACAGCAAGCCATCACCTTCGATCAGCGCATGCTCTTCTTCGGTGGCGTGGTAATGCGGCATCGCGCCGTTGGCGTTGAAGGCGGCAATGGTGTTGAAACTTAGCGATACATAGCCTGGGCGGCGAGTACGTGCAGCGGTCAGGTGTTCGTCAATCGTCAGTTCGGTAATGCGCTCGCGACCCAGGGCGCTGTCGAGCCAGGCAAAGAATTCGCACAGCGCCGCACCATCCTGCTCCATGGCTTGGCGGATATGTTCCGCATCCGCCAGGCTCTTGCGGGATTTAGCCAGTGTGGTGGGGTTGAGGCCTTCAACCAGCTTGACGCCCGCGTCGAGGTTTTCCAGCAAGCCGGCGGTGACGCGGGCAGGGTCTACTTGCAAACTTGCGCCCGCCGGTACCGCTCGCAGCGCTTGCGCCACCTCGCTGTAATCACGCAGGGTCACGCCATCCTGCTCAAGCACCGCCCGCAGTTGCGCATCGACCTTGCCCAACGCCACAAACAAAGTGGCCTGTTGCTGATTGATCAAGGCAAAGGACACAAACACCGGATTGAACGACACATCAGCGCCGCGCAGGTTGAATAGCCAGGCGATGTCATCCAGCGTCGCGATGAAATGCCAATCGGCGCCCTTGTCTTTCAAACTGGCACGCAAGGCGGCCAGTTTCTCGCCACGACTGACGGTGGCTTGGGGCGGCAGATGCTGATAGATCGGCTGGTTCGGCAACGCTGGGCGGTCTTGCCAGACTTCATCGAGCACATCGATATCGGTACGCAGACGCGCGCCACGCTCGGCCAATTTGCCACCCAGGGTACGTGCCGAGGCCACGGCCATGACCGCACCGTCCACCGCCACCACGCCACCCTCAGGGGTTTGCTCGGCCAGCCACTCCAGCGGCCCGGGCTGACCCGGTTGCAGCTTCACCAGCTCGATACCGCTGCCCTTGAGCTCCTTGGTCGCCTGTTCCCAATAACGGCTATCCGCCCAGACCCCGGCGAACTCCGCCGTGACGATCAGAGTGCCCACCGAGCCATGAAAACCGGACAACCACTGGCGCCCTTGCCAGTAACCCGGCAAATATTCGGACAAATGCGGGTCCGCCGATGGCACCAGCAAGGCATGAATGCCTTCGCGGCGCATCAGTTCACGGGTGTGCGCCAGGCGCTGGGGAACCGTTCCATGGGTCAAAGGCTGCGTACTCATTGTGTCTCCTGCTAACCACTAATAATTGTTATGTATTGCGATGATAAATCAGACTGCCCAGAACGCTGGCGCACTCGCCAATGCGGCCTTGATCAACTGCGCGGCCTGGTCGATATCCTGTTCGGTGGTAAACCTGCCCAGGCTCAAGCGAATAGTGCGAGCGGCACTGCGAGCGTCATGCCCCAAGGCCAGAAGCACATGGGACGGCGCATTGCTGGCCGAATTGCACGCCGAAGTCGCGGAAAAGGCAATGCCTGCACTCAATGCGGCTGAATTGAATTCGCCTTCGCTGAAGGTAAGGCTCAATGTGTGTGGAATACGCTGGGTTGAGCTGCCATTAAGACGCAAGCCGGCAACCGACGCCAATTGATCCAGCAAGCGCTGGCGCAGCGCGACAATCGTGGCCTTCTCATCCTCGAAAGACGCCGCCGCCAGAGCAAACGCCGCGCCCATGCCGGCAATCTGATGAGTCGCCAGGGTGCCGGAGCGCAAACCGCCTTCGTGGCCCCCCCCGTGAATCTGCGCCAATACCTTCTGCTGCGCCCGAGGCCCGACATATAACGCGCCGATACCCTTGGGCCCATACAGCTTGTGAGCAGAGAACGACATCAAGTCCACCGGCCACCGGGCCAGGTCGATAGCCACTTTGCCTGCCCCTTGCGCCGCGTCCACATGGAACAACGCGCCGTGCTCACGTACCCGCGCACCAATGGCCGGGATATCGTTGAGGGTGCCCAGTTCGTTGTTGACCAGCATCAGCGAGACAAGAAAGGTATCCTCGCGCAAGGCTTCGCTGACCGCTTCGACGCTGATCAAGCCGTCTGCATCCGGTACCAGGTAAGTCACTGCCACTCCGGCTTCCTGCAATTGCCGCGCGGTGTCCAGCGTGGCCTTGTGTTCGATCTGGCTGGTGATGATATGCCCACCCGCCACACCACGGGCCTGGGCCACGCCCTTGAGCGCAAGGTTGTTGGATTCCGTGGCACCGGAGGTCCAGACTATCTGCTCGGGCTCGGCCACCACCAACTCGGCTACCTGGCGACGCGCCTGTTCAACCTTCTGCCGGGCCGCTTGGCCGAATGCATGGGAACTGGACGCAGGGTTGCCGAAGTGGGCGTTGAAACCCAGACACTCGACCATCACCTGGATAACTCGCTCATCCACCGGCGTGGTGGCGGCGTAGTCGAAATACAGCGGACGTTTATTCATGAGGTTAAAACTCGCAGAGCGTATTCCCAAGAACAGCGTCTCGGGGGGCATCGACCAGAACAGAGGTCGTCAGGTTTAACCGATCGAATGCCATTAAAGAAGGTAACTTTATTTAAATGTGCGTAGGAACGCTCCTGGAATTGAGCTTAACAGGCTGAAGTAGCCCCATGGCAAACAAAAAGCCCGAGGTTCCTTGTGGGAAACCTCGGGCTTTTTGCTGCATGAAGCGCGCTCAACTGGGCCGACCATGCAAAACCACGCTGCGCTCGGCGTTCATTTCACCCTGGTGATCAAAGCCGAAGGGCTTTGGCTGGCCAAGCAACGCGGCGCGTTGGCGTTGATAGTCGTCAAACGACAAGCCGCGACGGCCCAGGGCCTCCAAAGCCAACTGCTTGGTTTCCTCGGCCGTATAAGGGCGCATTTCCGGGGATGGCTGGGTCGCACACCCCGCAAGGACAGAGGTGACAAGTAAAAGGGAAACAGCGAGGAAACGGTTCATGGCGATGGCCCTGCGAAGATGGTTTCGAGTCAATGAACACAGGCTACTCCCGCCCCTTCTCGCTGAAAAATCATCGTCCGTGATAGTCGCTATCACGCGTATCGGCGTCCACAGGGGGAACGCCTTTATATTCATTTAAGTTCTATAAATATAGAAACACCTTCATTTACGAATTAAGACGATACCTCTATAAAGACCTTGCGCGCAGCCCACTGTCCACCCGGCAACAGCCCTTCAACAAAGCTTGAATTCCCATGAGAGGTCACCATGCAGCTGTTCACCCTGCCGCCCTCGCCTGCCCTCGCGACCTCGATCCGCGCCACAGCCCAGGTCTTCGAAGACCCAAAGTCCCAGGCCCTGCTCGACCATATCCAGCAAGTGGCCCCCAGCGAGGCCAGCGTGCTGATCATCGGCGAAACCGGCACCGGCAAAGAGCTTGTTGCGCGGCATATCCACCACCTCAGTACGCGGCGAAATCGGCCCTTCGTGGCAGTGAACTGCGGGGCTTTTTCGCAAGCACTAGTGGAAGCCGAGTTGTTCGGCCATGAGAAAGGCGCCTTTACCGGTGCCCTCAGCGCCAAGGCCGGCTGGTTCGAAGAGGCTGACGGCGGCACCTTGTTTCTGGATGAGATCGGCGATTTGCCGATGGCCATCCAGGTCAAACTGCTGCGGGTGCTACAGGAGCGTGAGGTGGTGCGCCTGGGTTCGCGCAAAAGCATTGCAATCGATGTGCGAGTCCTGGCCGCCACCAATGTACAACTGGAACAGGCCATCAACGCCGGGCATTTCCGTGAAGACCTCTACTACCGCCTCAATGTAGTCAGCCTGGAACTGAGCCCGCTGCGCGAACGTACCGGCGATATCCTGCCGCTGACCCGGCACTTCATCCAAACCTACAGCCAGCGCCTGGGCTACGGTCCGATCAGCGTGAGCCACGAGGCCGAGCACAAGCTCAAGCGCTACAGCTGGCCGGGTAATATCCGTGAGCTGGAAAACGTGATTCATCACACCCTGCTGGTCTGCCGCAACGCTGTGATCGAACCCGACGACCTGCGCCTGTCGAACCTGCGCATCGAACGCCAGAACGACAGCGACACCGATACCTGTGCAGAAGCCCTGCTGGCGCGGGCGTTTCAAAGGCTCTTCGAGGAACAGTCCGGCGCCCTGCATGAAAAGGTCGAGGACGCCTTATTGCGCGCTGCTTATCACTTCAGCCACTACAACCAGGTACACACCGCCACCTTGCTGGGACTGAGCCGCAACGTCGCTCGCGCTCGCCTGATCAAGATCGGCGAACTGGCGGTCAACAAGCGCAGGCCCGGGAAAAATGCGCAAGGCGAACGGATGCTGCACCTATCCATTTAGTCGGCAGTGCAAGGCATCGTCCTGACTGCGCTCAAAACTGCGCAGTACCTGGAATGCGCCAAAGGTCACGGCCGTGGCCCGGTGGGCGCGGATCAGCGTCCAGAAATCTTCGCCGCCCTGCTCAAAACATTTGAAGGCCGCCTCACCCTCTTCCCGCGATTGCCATTGCAAGTAATTGAGCACCCTGCGTCCGTCATCGCTGACCTGTACGCTGGCACTCAAGAAGCCGCCATGGCGCACGGCCAGACGCTCGCTCTGGGTGGTCAAGGCGGCCACCAGGGCGGATTGCTGACGGGGTTCGATGTGAAATTCGATCAGCTGAGTGAAGCTGCGACTCTTCTCTGATACCTGCATGAAAACCCCCTCTCTCTGTAGGAAGAATCTTGCGATTCGATGCCACGCAGGGTAAAACCTCTAGTTAAGTCGAGGTCAAGCACTGTTTGGGAGCCTTACATGCTCAGCAACGAACTCAGCGTCGGTCAGTTGGCCGCTCGCAGCGGCGTGGCGGTCACCGCGCTGCACTTCTACGAATCCAAAGGGCTGATCAAGAGCAATCGCAATGCCGGCAATCAACGACGATATCCACGGGATGTACTGCGCCGGGTGGTGCTGATCAAAATCGCCCAACGTCTGGGCATTCCGCTGGCGACCATTGGCGAGGCCTTGCGGGCCCTGCCCGATGGGCGCACACCGAACGCTCACGACTGGGAACGGCTGTCGGCGTTGTGGCGTGAAGATCTGGATGAGCGCATCAACAAACTGATGCTGCTGCGCGACAAGCTCAATGGTTGCATCGGGTGCGGGTGCCTGTCGATGGAGGCGTGCCCGCTGCGCAATCACGATGACCAGCTGGGTGAGCGTGGCCCTGGTGCGCAGTTGCTGGAGCCCACGCCTGATGCTGATCGGTAAAGCCAGTTGCGCAATGCAACGTGACCTATAGTGAAAAGGCTGTAACCCCATAACCACAATCAAAGGAGAACGTTATGAGCGTTAAACCTATTCCCGAGGGTTATCACGGCATTACCCCCTATCTGGGCATCAACGAGGCCGCAAAGGCGATCGAGTTCTACAAGAAGGCCTTTGGCGCCTCAGTGTTCATGCGCCTGGACATGCCCGACGGCAGGGTCGGCCATGCGGAGCTGCGTATTGGCGAAGCGGTGATCATGCTGGGCACGCCCTGCGATGAAACGGCCCTGCGCAATCCGGACGCGCATCCCAGTGTCGGTTTGCACCTGTATGTGAATGATGTGGACGCACAATTCAAACAAGCGGTTGATGCCGGCGCCAGCGCAGTGTCCGAGCCGCAGGATCAGTTCTATGGGGATCGCTCGGCGAGTGTGACAGATCCGTTCGGGCACCTGTGGTTCCTGGCCACCCATAAGGAGGACCTGACCGAGGAGCAAATCCGCCAGCGTGCCATGGAGATGTTCAAGCAACATTAACCCTGTGGGCGTGAGCTTGCTCGCGCCTGCAACACGCCACGCCTTGCCCCAGGTTCCAACCGGCCTGCTCCGGCAAAGTAAAGGCCCGCGTGGCGTTTGGAACACTTCAAGGGTTTGTCGATCTGACACCCCGGTAGGCATTGCGCCCCAGCCATATCGTCATGACCAACAAGGCGGTCAATGGCAGCCCATGGAACAACACGATCACCTGGGCCGGCGTCCACGTCACATAGAACGGCCCGACCACCAGCATGCCCACGCCAAAACCGGCCATTTGGATCAGGGTCAAGAGGCTGAACAGCGGCAAGCGCAAGCTATCGGGCTCGCTTTGCGCACGGGAGATCAACGCCACCTCGGACAATCCATCGCCCAGCCCCGCCCACACCACCAGCAACAGCGCCAGCCACAGTTCGGTCTGCTGGAATGTCAGGATAAAGCCGCTGGACATCAACGCCACACCGAGCATGAACAAGCGCTCCATGCCTTGGGTGCCACGACCTTTCAACACTGCACTGGCGATGCGCGCGCCAACAAACTTGCCACAGGCCCACACGGCCAGCAGATAGCCCATGACCGTCTTGGCCGTGTCCGGTGAAATGTACTGCGACAGCACTGGCCAACCGACGTTATGGGCCGCGCTGCCGAGGGTGTCTAACATGCTGATCAGCAACATCGCGGCCAGCACCGGCGCACCGCGCAACCCCTTGGTCAGCTCATGCCATTCGGCGGCGAGTCCGCGATGCGCGGCAACAGCAACGCTAAACAACGCGCGCAAGGGCAAGACCAGGCAAGCGGCAATCACATAGGTGCCGATGTTGACCGCAAACACCGCTTCAAATCCGCCCGTGGCGATCAGCAAGCCGGAGAGCAAACTGCCGAAGACCGCGCCGGTGGCGGCCGCCGAGGTGATCCATGCGTTGGTATTCACCCGCTGCTCAAGCGCGACCCAAGTGGGCAACTGACTGTTGAGGCCAATGGCAAACAGCGAATTGCACAGGCCGATACCGAAGGCGATAAAGGGAAGAAGGGTAAGTTGATGGGCCGGTAACAACACCAGCAGCGGCATCAGCAACAGCGCCCGGGCCAGGTCCAACCCCGCCAACGTCCCACGCCCGGCAAACCGCCGGAAAAACGGAATGCCAAACAGGCTCGAGACAATCCCGCCGGTGACCCGGCACGCCAGGAAGATGCTGACAAACACCACGCTCTGGCTGAGCCAGTACACATAAGTGGACAACGCCACCATGTTAAGGAATGCGCCAAAATCCGACACACCGCGGGCAAAGATGATCAGGCGAGCGTTGCGGGTCGACAGATTCAGTTGTTGATCGTGACTCATGCAGGCTGTGCCCCCTCGACACTGCGCAGGCTTACCAAGAGCACATCGCGCCAGGCCGGTTCCGTCTCTACCCGCGGTCGCACCTCCCCGGCCCGATGGTAGAACCCACGGTCGTTGATCACGATAGTCTCCAGAAATTTCTCCATCGGCAGTTTCAGTAGCCGGCTGTGCTCCGTTTCGTCGGCAAACACCTCCGACACCACCGGCACCGTGTTGCATTCGCCAATAAAGTGCATGAACACCCAATCCAGGCCGTCCTGGTGAATCCCCGATGTGGTCGGGCTGCTCGATGACACGTCCGCCCGCACCCGGAACTGATGGATATCGATCGTATAGGTCTGTTCGCCCAGGTGCGGGGCAATCACCGCGAGGTCCGTCGCCAGCAGCTTGTGCATGAGGGGATGCTCGATAAAGCCCTCCTCGCTATAGCTCAGGTGATTCACGCCCTGGCGATAGTTCACCGCGTAGGTGACCGGCGATTTGAACGCCGTATTCCTGTCGATCTGCAATTGCCGTGACGGTAACAGACGATAGCGCAAGATGCGCCGTTCGCGGTGGGTGTAAGTCCTGAACGCCTCGTCGCGCACCAGGTTATCCCAATACGCGCGAAAGCTTTGTTCCTCACCGGGTTCAACGTTGACCAGTTCGCGAAAGTCCGGGCGATGACAGAAGTGATGTTCGCGCAAAAGCGCCGAGATCTGAGGGATGTCCATATCGCTATCCTGCAACCGGTGGATCGATGAGGATGCGCAGATGTTGCTGCAACGCATCGTGCAAGGCATGGGCGTTGGCGGCATTGCCAACCTGGGCCCAGCATTTGAGCAAATAATGCTCCTCGATATCCGCGTCAATGTAGTGGCCGGGGTCCTGCGGGGCGTATTCCAGCACCGAGCGGTGTTGGTCGAGGAACTGCAGGCCGTCAATGCCCCTGAAAAGGCCACTGTGCTGCGGATAAATCGCCAGCATCGCGTAGTGTTGCCCCGCATCGGCAACCTTATGTGCGCCAGCCTCCAACTGTGCATTGATGCCCTTCTCGCCCAACAACAATCCCATGTACAGCTGATAAGGATCGATACCGGCCAGGTCGCGGAACGCCGAGTTCACATACAGTCCGCCCAGACGCGGGTTGATCTCGATGGCCACCGGCCCTGCGTCCGTCATACGAAACTCGAAATGCACCACAGCGTTGGTCAGGCCCACCGCGTGCAGGCAGTCCACCGCGTACTGGCGGATCTGCTCGCACTGGGCCTGGCTGAACGACGTCGGCGGGGAAATCAGCAGGTTCTCCAGGACCGTGCCGCTGCGCTCGGTCAGCAGCAGTTTTTCATTGATCAGCAGCGGATGGACACGCTCGCCGACAATCACACATTCCACACTGCCTTCGATGCCAGGAATATAACCTTCCAGCAGAATGCTGTGGCCTGGCAAGTATTCACGCCGCAGCCCATCCTCAAGCGGCAGGGCGTGCGCACAGCCGTAGAAGTCCGCATAAGCGGCGGCGCCATGATCACTTACGAAATGCCAATAGTGGCTGCGTAGCTCCTCCCAGCTCGAGCATTTTTTGATAAACGCCGAAGCCCCGCCAAAGGGCGGTTTGGCGATCAGTGGATAACCCACGCGCTCGGCGCCTTGCTGGAGTTCCTGTTCGTTGTTGCACAGCACGAACGGTACCGAACGCAATTGATGCTGTTTCAACACGCGGCGCATCAAGAACTTGTTATTGCACGCGGCAATCGCCTCCGGGTGGCTGTAGACCAAGCCCAACCGCTGACACGCCTGCGCGACGATACAGCCCACCTCCCCTTGTGCGGACGGGTGCCCGGCCTGGCAGAAAATCCCACGCACCTGATAACGCCCGTCCAACTGTCCGACCAACTCCAGGACAGACTGCTCACTGAGCGTTTCGAGCAGGAACACTTCGTCACTGTCGTCCCTGAGACGTTGCAGGTGCTTGCGCCCCGCCACGGCGGCCGTCAAACACGCCAAACCGTGGGCGCGGGCCACCGTGAAATGCGGTTCCCGGTAGCGGTAGCGAGCGCAAGCACTGTCATCTACATCAATAAACAGAATCGCACCCTGTTTCATACCGCATCCTGCCAACTGCACCATTGGCCCTCCCAGTTGCGAAAACGGTAAGTCCGCTGCCCATCGCGGACTTCAAAATGCGGTAAGTCTTCAGGCTTTTCAAAGTCCAACAATGGCACGGTGAACTTGCCTTGTGCATGAGGCAGTACATACTCGGGCAGGGCAATATTCGATACACGGCGTTTGAGCCGATCCATGATGGCGATGGCTTGGCTGATCGACGCCTTATACTCTGAAGCACCGGGTGAAAACGGCATGAAGTGATATAAGTAATATGGCTTTACGCCCAAACGATAAAGATCAATGAATAATTTATGCAACGTCGCTTCATCATCATTCACGCCACGCAACAGCGGCATGTTAGAGAATACAATCGGGACCACACCCTGAATCCGTTTAACCGCGACGGCAAAATCAGCACTGAGCTCAAGCGGGTGGCAGACATGCACACCAAATGCATTGACCTTGTACTTCTCCAGCATCGCCACCAACTCATCGGTCACGCGAAACGGGTTGAAACTCAAGGCCCGCGAATGGATGCGTATCAGCAGATCATCACGAATGCCGCGCAATGCGGCCAGCATCTCCTCAAGCTTGCGGTCGGCCAGCATCAGTGGGTCACCGCCGCTGAGAATCACCTCTTCAATCGCTGGGTTACCGCGGATGTACTCCACCGAATCCTTGAACGAGTCAGTGTTGGCGTTAGCTTTGTCGGTGCCCACCTGCAGCGTGCGCAGCGCCTCGAAACAGAACTGGCAATAGGCATTGCACGTGTTGGTGGTGCGCAGGATCACGCGGTTGTCGTACTTGTGCTGGCAGATGGGCGTCTTCATCTCATGATTGAGTTCCCAGTTTTCGGAACTGCCGTCGTAGTCGCCCTGCACCTGTTCGCTCCAATACGGTACTACCTGGCGCCACAGGGGGTGGTCCATCACCTCTGCGCTGGTGAGTGAACGCTTGATTAAATCAATGTAATAAGGCGTGATCTGCATCTTGCGATCTTGCAAGTTGTGCTCGATATGCGCCGTTGTGGCCTCGTCCCATCCACCGCAGGCATTGCGCAGTGCAGGTTCATCGCGGATGGCATTCTTCTGCTGCCAACGCCAGTCTTGCCATTGAACTGAACGATGCATGGCTTGATCAAAAATCGACATGAGTTTGAACTCTCTGTTAAGGCATAGGGACGCGTACTTTTCCAGCACAGGAAAAGTATGATTCGCAACAATGACAATCGACGGGCAGGCGACAGACCACAATCAAGTAACTAACTTGATCACCGGCACCAGAGAGATATAACGGTTCACCACGTGATGGCGCGAATAAACGACTAGCACGGTCATGCGATTAACTTCCTTTTTATACTATTGCGACTTCCAAGTCCGCACTCACTAAAGCCGATGCCCGCCACTGTGTCAATACAATAACCTTGTCACTCCTCTGGAATTAACCTGCACCCGCGCCAACACCCCGTAATGACAAGGGGCGCTTTCGTTCAAGCCCAGCTATTTGAAAAACAAATAATACTGAAAGCAACACGCTCAGTGAGTATAGAGAGCGTTATTTCTACTTATATAACTACGTAGCCGCACTTCAGCTGAGCCAGGGGTTGGCCGCGAGGAAGTGGCGCTCAGATGCGTGGCTGCTGACGACATCACACAGCGGCATGATCACGTCCTTGGAGGTCTGCCCCGGCCTAACGCAAGCCGCTGAACGCCTGCGGGCTGGCGTACTGCGTGTTCGATCAGCGCATAAATGCGGCCTGAATGTGAACCTGAAACATTTTCTTTCATATCCACCTTAGGGATTTCTCATGCTCATCCGTCTTAACTTAGATACAGCCTGTCGCGTCAGCAAAAGCTACGACTGGCCTTTTCCGGGCCTCTATTGCCCCCTCCGATCAAGACCCTCATTCATATGTCGAAGAAGTCACGCTCCAAACTCTGGTTTCTCGTCCATAGCTGGCTGGCGTTGCCCATCTGGTTCTTTGTACTGATCGTCTGCGTCACCGGCACGCTGGCCGTGGTGAGCCAGGAAATCGTGTGGCTGGCCAACCCGGATATCCGCGCCAGCAAGCCGTCGGATGACGCTCAGCCGCTGAGCTTTGACCAGGTGATCGCGGCCATCAAGCACGATGAGCCCAAGGCCATCGTCCAGTCCATCATCCGCCCGGATGAATCGCACTTCGCGCTAAGCGTCGGCCTCAGCTACCCGGACGGGCGCTCCGTGGAGGTGTATGCCAATCCCTACACCGGCGCGCTCCAGGGCATCAGCCCCTCATTCAACTTCCAGCAATTCACCCGCGCCCTGCATGGTTGGTGGCTGGTGCCGTTCACCAATGGGTACAGCTGGGGCTGGTACCTGGTGTCTGCGTTGGGCTTGCCGCTGCTGGCTTCACTGGTCACCGGGCTGGTGGTGTACAAGCGCTTCTGGAAAGGCTTCCTGCGCCCTACCCTGCGCATCCGCCACGGTGCGCGGATCTTCTGGGGCGACTTTCACCGCCTGAGTGGCATCTGGTCGATCTGGTTTATCGCGGTCATTTCTATCACCGGCACCTGGTTCCTGATCGAGGCTGTCCTGGGCGACAACCAGATATCCATTTCCAGTGAACCCATCGTGCCAGTGATCGCACGGGATAAGGTGCCGCTGTCGGCGCCGGGCGTGCCGGCACCGATGATCCCTATCGACAAGGCGATCGACATCGCCGCCGAGCGGATCCCCGGCCTGGACGCCAGCTTTGTGTTCATGCCAAGCAACGCCTACAGCCACCTGCAGATCGGCGGGCGTGGCTGGTACCCGTTGATGTTCCAGACCGCACAGCTGAACCCCTATGACGGTGAAATCGCGGTCTCGAACCTGTTGTCCGACCGTACCCCGCTGGAATTCGTCACCGAGTCGATGCGCCCACTGCACACCGGGGACTTTGGCGGTTTGTGGATCAAGCTGATCTGGGCATTCTTCGGCCTGGTGCTGAGCATGATGGTATTGAGCGGCTTGCTGATCTGGACCAAGCGCACCGCTCTGGCCACCCTCAACGCCCTCAAGCGCGAGGCCAAGACGCAACGTCAGCACGCGCCCATCCCGGCCATGCACGCCGACACCTCGGAGGCCCAGCGATGAGCAAGGTTGCAACCGTACCGCCGTCCCCGCTGCGCGCCTTTTGGCTGAAATGGCGTTTCCATATCAACATCCTGCTGTTGCTGGTGCCGCTGGGGTTCATGCCCAAATACTTTGCCGACGCCGCGTTGTTTCGCGGGGATACCGGCATCGGCGAGCGCGTGGCCGGGCAGGTGCAAGTCGGTCCCTGGAGCCTGACGCTGGCTGAGTTTCGCAACGAAGGCCCGAGCCCGAACCCGGCTGGCCCGATGAAGTTCTTCAACGCTGCCCTGTGCGATACCTGTGCCGAGCAGGTCAAGGCCACTTACCTGCGTATCGGCAAACCCCGCAGCCTGCGCGCCGCCGGAGTGATCTTCTTCGGCACGCCGTACCGCATGGGCGCCGCCCTGCCGATCCCAGAACGCACCCCGGCGGACGCCGAAATATGGGTGACCATGGAAGGGTGGGACGGCAGCATGCACCAGGGTTCCATCCCGCTGAGCCAGGCCTCGCCTGCCACCATTGCCTGGCTGAACAAGCAAGGAGTCAAACCATGACGTTCAAGCGCTTCACCCGCGCCGCGCTGTTGCTGTGCGCCGGCCTGAGCACCACCGCCTTCGCCCACAACCCGATGTGCGAATGCAAGGAAATCCCCGGCGAGCAGATCCAGTGCAAAGGCGGCTTCTCCGACGGCAGTGGCGCCCCCGGCGTAACCCTGGATGTGATCGGCTACGACGAAACCATCCTGGTGCCGGGCAAGCTCGGCGAAGATTCGACCCTGACCTTCAAGAAGCCCGCCGCCGAGTTCTACGTGCTGTTCGATGCCGGCCCCGGCCACGTGGTGGAAATCGACCAAGCGGATATCCCGTCGCAATGAGTACCACACAGGTTGTACGCCCCGCCGGCGCGGGCCACGAAACCCTTTATGTGTTGCTGTTGTGCCTGATCATCCTCGCGGTGGCGGGCACGGTCGTGGCGCTGCACGGGGAAACCCAGGAAGTCGCGGCAGTGCCCAGCCACCAGCTGGACGCCCGCCGCGACCTGAGCGCCGCCGAGCAAGGCATCTACGCCGACCTGCGGGTGACCCTGGATGAAATCCACCTGTTGCAGCAGGAACACAGCGCCCTGCCGACGCCTGAGCAACTGGCCGAAGAAGGCTTCGCGCCCTTTGTCCAGGATGCCAGTTCGGTCAGCCGTGGCGGCCATCGCTGGCAGCTGCTGGCACCCGCCGCCTACCTGGGCTTGAGCCAGGCGCCGGCCACCAGCGGTTCGCTGCTGATGCGCGTGCAAGGCAGTGAGCCGGATATCTGGCTCAACCGCAGCGCCAACCTTGCCGCCCCTTCCGACCTCACTGACCAGGCGCTGATCGCGGCCGGCTGGCAGCAGGTGGTCGCGCAATTCGATGCTGGCGTCACCCGCCAGCACCGTCACTGAACGAGAAGACCGATTGCCCATGTCCATGTCATCGCCCCTGTTGCGCCTTTTACTGGTTGGCCTGTTCAGCCTGATGCTCACCCCCCTTGCCAATGCCGAGGCGGCCAAGCGCCTGCGTATCGGCATTACCTTGCACCCCTATTACAGCTACGTGGCCAATATCGTGGGCGACAAGGCCGAGGTGGTGCCGCTGATTCCCGCCGGTTTCAACCCGCACGCCTACGAGCCGCGCGCCGAAGACATCAAGCGCATCGGCACCCTGGATGTGATCGTGCTCAACGGCGTCGGCCATGACGACTTCGCCGACCGTATGATCGCCACCAGCGAGCGCCCGGACATCCCGGTGATCGAAGCCAATGCCAACGTGCCGCTGCTCGCCGCTACAGGTAACGCGGCACGCGGTGCGGGCAAGGTGGTCAACCCGCACACCTTCCTGTCGATCAGCGCGTCGATTGCCCAGGTCAATAACATTGCCCGTGAGTTGGGCAAGCTCGACCCGGACAACGCCAAAACCTACACCCAGAACGCTCGCGCCTACGGCAAGCGCTTGCGCCAGATGCGCGCCGACGCCCTGGCCAAGCTGACCAGCGCGCCCAACCCCGACCTACGTGTCGCCACCGTACACGCGGCCTACGACTACCTGTTGCGCGAGTTTGGCCTGGAAGTCACCGCCGTGGTCGAGCCGGCCCACGGTATCGAGCCAAGCCCCAGCCAGCTGAAAAAGACCATCGATGAACTGCGTGCTCTGGATGTGAAAGTGATCTTCTCGGAGATGGATTTCCCGTCCACCTACGTCGATACCATCCAGCGTGAATCCGGGGTCAAGCTGTACCCGCTGTCGCATATTTCCTACGGCGAATACAGCGCAGAGAAGTACGAAGTGGAGATGACCGGCAACCTCAACACCGTGGTACGGGCGATTCAGGAGTCGGGAGCATGACCGCCGCGCAGCACCTGAACGCCGTCAACGTCGGCCCCACCCTGAACTTCGACCAGGTCTCGCTGACCCTGGGGCGCACCGCAATCCTCGATGGCGTGAGTTTCCAGGTACAACCGGGCAGCATCCACGCACTGGTAGGTCCCAACGGCGGCGGTAAAAGCTCGCTGATCAAGACCCTGCTGGGGCAGACGCCGCACCAGGGGCGTTTGAGCCTGGAATGGCCAACCACACCCGGCACCATCGGTTACGTGCCCCAGGCGCTGGAATTTGACCGCGGCTTGCCGATGACCGTGGACGATTTCATGGCTGCCATGTGCCAGCGTCGTCCGGCGTTTCTGGGCCTTTCCAGGCATTACGCAGCGGCGATTGGCGATGCCCTTGAGCGCGTTGGCATGCAAGACAAGCGCAAGCGCCGCATGGGCGCGTTGTCCGGCGGTGAGCGCCAGCGCGTACTGCTGGCCCAGGGGCTGATTCCTGCGCCGCAGTTGCTGGTGCTGGATGAGCCGATGTCGGCCCTCGACGAGGCGGGTATCCAGGTGTTCGAACGGCTGTTGAACGACTGGCGCCTGGCCGGGATTACCGTGCTGTGGATCGAGCACGACCTGGAGGCCGTGGGCCGCCTGGCCGACCGCGTCACCGGTCTTAACCGCCGCGTGCTGTTCGACGCCACACCGAAAGAGGCGCTGACCCCGGACCGCCTGCTCACTCTGTTCTCCACCCACCCTCGGAGCCCGGCGCCATGAGTTATGAAGCCTTTCGCTTGATGGTCCAGGGCTGGGCCTCTGCCGGTTACCTGCCCGAAGCCCTGGCCTACGGGTTTGTGGTCAACGCCCTGCTCGCCGGCTTGTTGATCGGCCCGGTGCTGGGCGGCCTGGGCACGCTGGTGGTGGTCAAGCGCTTTGCGTTTTTCTCCGAAGCGGTCGGCCATGCCGCGCTGACCGGCGTGGCCGTGGGCATCCTGCTGGGCGAACCCTATACCGGGCCTTATGGCAGCCTGTTTGGCTACTGCCTGCTGTTCGGCATCCTGCTCAATTACCTGCGTAACCGCACCGGCCTGGCGCCCGATACCTTGATCGGCGTGTTCCTGTCCGTGTCCCTGGCACTGGGGGCAAGCCTGCTGCTGATCCTGGCCGGCAAGATCAACGTGCACATTCTCGAGAACGTGCTGTTTGGCTCGGTGCTGACGGTCAACGGCAACGACCTGCTGGTACTGGCCATTGTCGGCTCGCTGGTGATGGCCCTGGCATTGCCGCTGTACAACCGCATCATGCTGGCCAGTTTCAACCCGCAATTGGCAGCAGTGCGCGGGGTGGCGGTGAAAAGCCTGGACTACCTGTTCGTGATCCTGGTGACCCTGATCACCGTGGCCGCGGTCAAGGTCATCGGCGCAATCCTGGTCGGTGCCTTGCTGGTGATTCCTGCCGCTGCGGCGCGCCTGTTGAGCCAGTCACTCAAAGGGTTTTTCTGGATCTCGGTGCTGATCGCCACCGTCAGCACCCTGTGCGGCATCCTGCTGCCGATCATCTTCGACCTGCCCATCCCATCCGGCGCCGCCATCATTCTGGTTGCCGGTATCGCCTTCGCCTTCGCGGCCATCGCCCGTGGCGTTGTGCCCAGCCTCAAAGGGAATCTTGGATAATGCGCCCTGTCTTTCGCCCACTGGCCCTGGCCATCGCTTGCTTGATGAGTACGTCGGCACTGGCCGTCGACGGTTTCGACGCCAAGGACTTCAAAGTCAACCAGGGCCTCGGTCACGCAGCCCTGACCAAGACCAAGCCGCCGGTCAAGGTGCTGGCGTCGCTGCCGATTACCTACGGCTTGGCCGAGGCGCTGCTCACAGGCACCAACGTAGCGCTTGAACGCGCCGCACCGGCCAATCTGCCGGGTTCGCGGCAGGTGTCCTACTTCACCGGCCGCGGTGCTGCGGCATTGAACAAGTTGGCGCTGGACGCCGACGCGGCCATCGGCCTGCGCTCGCTGTGGGCCGATGACCCGCTGTACCCCGTGGCGCGACGCAGCAATATCCGTATCGTCGAAGTCGATGCCGCACGCCCGGTGGACGGCGGCTTGCCGGGTATCGCAGTACAACCGGGGGTCACCGATGGCTTGAACAGCCAACCCTGGCAATCGAGCAACAATATGGGCCGCATGGCCGACGTGATGGCCGCCGACCTGAGCCGCCTGGCGCCGGCTGCCAAACCCAGGATCGACGCTAACCTGGCCGCGCTCAAACAGCGTTTACTCAAGCTCACCGCCGACAGCGAGGCGCGCTTGGCCAAGGCCGACAACCTGAGTGTGCTCAGCTTGAGCGATCACTTCGCGTACCTGGTCAGCAGCCTGAACCTGGAAGTGCTCAGCACCGATGCACGGCCCGACGCCGAGTGGACGCCCGAGGCGCTGCAAAAACTTAGCAGCGCGTTGAAGGACAACGCTGTGGCGGTGGTGCTGCATCACCGTCAACCCAGCGATGCAGTCAAAACCGCCGTCACTGCCGGCGGCTCCAGACTGTTGGTGTTGAATGTGGACGGCGCCGACCCGGTAACGGAGTTGGAAACCAATGTAGACCAAGTGATCAAGGCACTCACACCCTAGGCAAGCCACCGATCCGTCAGAGAAAAACTCGGTTCAATGTGGGAGCTGGCTTGCCTGCGATGCGGACGCCTCGGTTTATCAGGCGCACCGAGTCGATGCCATCGCAGGCAAGCCAGCTCCCACATGGGTTCGCGGTGCACCAGCCGCTACACCACATCCACACCCACATGAATCGCATCATGCCGCCAGAACTCCAGGTCGCAGTCGATCAGGCGTTGATGCTGGTCGTAATTGACCCGGGCGATGCGCAAGCCCGGGCTGCCTGCCGAGACGCGTAGTGCAGCGGCCGCTTCCACCGGTAGCGAGGTGGGCACAATCTCGAAACGCACCCGCCCGTAGTGCAAGTCATATTTGCTGGCATACAGCTCAGTCATCGACTGATTCAAATCGCACGCCAGGATCCCCGGAAAATACTGCGGGTTCAGATAGTGCTCCACATACAACACCAGGCGCCCGTCAATCCTGCGCCCCCGGCAAATCTGGATCACGCTCGACAACGCCGGCAACTGCAACCACGCGCACACCGCCGCCGACGCCGGTTGCAAGCGTGCTGAGATGACCTGCGTGGAAGCCTCGCGCCCCTGGTCGCTGACCATGGCGTGAAAGTGGCTGCGCTGCATCAGGTTATAGGCCAGCCGTGGCGGCGAGACGAACCATCCCCGACGCTCTTCGCGGTAGATCTGCCCTTGAGCCTCCAGTTGTAACAAGGCTTCCCGCACGGTAATCCGAGTGGTACCAAACAACTCGCTGAGCTTGCGTTCGGCGGGCAGTTTGCTGGCAGGCGGCAACAGGCCGTGGTCGATCTGCTCCTGCAGCGCCAGGCCGATGGAAGTTACCGCCTTGATTGCCTCATCACGCATCAACGTTACCTATCTGGACTAGACCAGCACCGTTCAGGTGCATAAAACGCGCTCTATCTGGGCTTTTGCTGCTGGGTGCCAGCCTAGGCACTCCAGATGACCGACAGATGACAAAGGCTGTCGACTGCGTCTTCCACACCCTGCAATACATCGGCCAAGTCCAAGGCCTGCGGGCACTTGGGCATGGTCTACGCTAAGTCAGAGCTGAACGACATCAGCGCTTCAAAAACGACATCGACATGAAACTGTCATCCAGGGGGCCTAGATTGGCTCAGGTATTGCTGACCTAGACCAAACCACCGCTAACGTTCAGATAAAACGCCGCGTTGAAAACGCCCAAAGGAGCTTCGGATGAAACAGCTTTTCCTGGCATCACTGTTAGGCTCGACCATTGTCATGTGCACCGCCGCCATGGCTGCTGATACCGATCTAAAAACCTTGGAAGCCGCCGCCAAAGCGGAAGGCGCCGTCAACAGCGTCGGCATGCCCGATGACTGGGCCAACTGGAAAGGCACCTGGGAAGACCTGGCCAAAACCTACGGCCTCAAGCACATCGACACCGACATGAGCTCGGCCCAGGAAATCGCCAAGTTCAAAGCCGAAAAGGACAACGCCAGCGCCGATATCGGTGACGTGGGCGCGGCCTTCGGCCCGATCGCGGTAAAGCAAGAAGTGACCCAGCCGTACAAACCATCCACCTGGGCACAGGTGCCGGATTGGGCGAAAGACAAGGACGGTCACTGGGCCCTGGCTTACACCGGTACCATTGCCTTTATCGTCAACAAGAAGCTGCTGCACGGCTCCGAAGTGCCCACCACCTGGGCTGACCTGCAAACCGGTAAATACAAGGTATCGGTGGGTGACGTGAGCACCGCCGCCCAGGCTTCGAACGCAGTACTCGCCGCGGCCATCGCCAACAAAGGCGACGAGAAAAACATCGCGCCGGGCCTGCAATTTTTCACCAAGATCGCCCAGCAAGGTCGCCTCTCGCTGTCCAACCCGACCATCGCTACCATGGAAAAAGGCGAAGTCGAAGTGGGCCTCGTCTGGGACTTCAACGGCCTGAGCTATAAGGCCAAGATGGCCAACCCCGATGACTACGTGGTGCTGATCCCCTCGGATGGCTCGGTGAAATCCGGCTACACCACCCTCATCAACAAATACGCCAAGCATCCGAACGCCGCCAAGCTCACCCGCGAATACATCTTCAGCGATGCCGGCCAGCTCAACCTGGCACGCGGCAATGCGCGTCCGATCCGGGCTGAAACCGACTTGAAACTGCCGGCAGACGTTGCCAAAAACCTGATCCCGGGCGAGCAGTACACCAAGGCCAACCCGCAGCCGATCAAGGATGCCGATGCGTGGGAAGCGACGTCCAAGAAGCTGCCACAGATGTGGAACGAGCAAGTCATCGTAGAAATGAAGTAATCGGTCTCTCTGATCCAAAGGCGGTCAGTGTGGGAGCTGGCTTGCTGTGGCGAGGGAGCTTGCTCCCGCTCGACAGCGTAGCTGGAGCCGGCTTTTTGGGGGTGCTCCGCACCCCAGCGCAAGCAAAGTTGCTCGCCACAACAAGCCAGCTCCCACATTTGATCCCATTCCACGTTGATACTGAGCCATACCCTCTGTTGCGGAGCCCCAGCCCCCATGAAGCACACTGTCATCCTTGTGGTGCTCGACGGCCTCAACTTCGAGGTTGCCCGGCACGCCATGGGGCACTTGCAGGCCTATGTCGGCGCCGGACGCGCAGCCCTCTACACACTGGAATGTGAACTGCCTGCCCTGTCCCGCCCGTTGTACGAGTGCATCCTCACCGGCGTGCCGCCGATCCAAAGCGGTGTCGTGCACAACAACGTCTCGCGCCTGTCCACCCAGCGCAGCATTTTCCATTACGCCACCGACGCCGGCTTGAGCACCGCTGCGGCGGCTTACCACTGGGTCAGCGAGTTGTATAACCGCACGCCCTTTCTCGCCGCCCGCGATCGTCATACCGACGACAAGGCGCTGGCGATCCAGCACGGGCATTTCTACTGGAATGACCACTACCCCGATTCCCACCTGTTCGCCGACGCCGAAAGCCTGCGGCTCAAGCACGCGCCAAACTTTTTGCTGGTGCACCCGATGAACATCGACGACGCCGGTCACAAGCATGGCCTCGACA
The DNA here is from genome assembly GCF_058725345.1 of Pseudomonas sp. DW-iso17. Classification (NCBI taxonomy): domain Bacteria; kingdom Pseudomonadati; phylum Pseudomonadota; class Gammaproteobacteria; order Pseudomonadales; family Pseudomonadaceae; genus Pseudomonas; species Pseudomonas sp. DW-iso17. The sequence continues at coordinate 23,868 of NZ_JBZXEA010000025.1, forward strand.
CCGCGCAATACCGCAACAGCGCACGCTCGGCTGACATTATCCTGGCCGACTACCTGCAAGACTGGCTCGATGCCGGCTACCAGGTACTGGTCACCGCCGACCACGGCATGAACAACGACCGCTCCCACAACGGCCTGTTGCGCGAAGAACGGGAAGTGCCACTGTTTGTCATCGGTGACGCCTTCAGCCTGGACAGCGACGCTGCGCCGAAACAAACCGACCTGTGCGGCACCATCTGCGAACTGCTGGGCGTGCCCCACAACAAGCCTGTGTGCCGGGAGCTGCTCAAGTGATTGCATTGACCCGCGGCAAATGGCTGGCCCTGCTATGCCTGCTGCCCTTCGCACTGTTCTTTATCGTGTTCGAGATCGCGCCGCTGGTATGGGTGCTGATCAGCAGCCTGCAAACCGAAGAGTCCGGCTGGAGCCTGGAAAACTTCACCCGCATCTTCACCTCGAAGTTCTACCGGCAGGCCATCCAGTTCAGCCTGGAGATCAGTTTCTACTCCAGCATCTTCGGCATCATCATCGCCACCCTGGGCAGCTACTCATTGCGCCGAGTGGATTCGCCGCTGCGCAACTTCGTCACCGCATTCGCCAACATGACCAGCAACTTCGCCGGCGTACCCCTGGCCTTCGCGTTCATCATCCTGCTGGGGTTCAACGGCAGTATCACCCTCATGCTCAAGCAGGCCGGGATCATTGAGGACTTCAACCTGTACTCGAAAACCGGCCTGATCATCCTCTATACCTACTTCCAGATTCCCCTCGGCGTACTGCTGCTCTACCCGGCCTTCGACGCATTGCGCGAAGACTGGCGCGAGTCGGCCGCCCTGCTCGGTGCGAATGGCTGGCAGTTCTGGCGGCATATCGGCCTGCCGGTGCTCACCCCGGCGCTGCTCGGTACCTTTGTGATCCTGTTGGCCAACGCCCTCGGCGCCTATGCCACGGTCTATGCACTGACCACCGGCAACTTCAACGTACTGCCGATTCGCATTGCCGGCCTGGTCTCCGGCGATGTGTCGCTGGACCCGAACATGGCCAGCGCCCTGGCCGTGGTGCTGGTGGCGCTGATGACCGTGGTCACGGTGGTGCATCAACTGCTGCTCAAGAGGAGCTACCATGTCTCGCGCTGAAGCCGGCTCGGCCTCCCTCTACCACCGGGTGGTGGTGTACCTGTTGTTCCTGATCCTGGTGCTGCCTTTGGTAGGCACCTTTGTCTACTCGATTTCCAGCAGTTGGTCGGCAACCATCCTGCCCGCCGGCTTCAGCGTGAAATGGTATGTACAGCTGTGGAGCGACCCGCGCTTTCTGATAGCCTTCGGGCAATCGTTGCTGGTGTGCGTGGGCGCACTGATCCTTTCGGTGGTGTTGATTTTGCCGCTGCTGTTCGTGGTGCACTACCACTTTCCCAAGCTCGACGCGTTGATGAACATCCTGATCCTGCTGCCCTTTGCGGTGCCGCCGGTGGTGTCCTCGGTGGGGCTGCTGCAACTGTACGGGTCCGGGCCGCTGGCGATGGTGGGCACGCCGTGGATTTTGATCGGCTGCTACTTCACCGTCGCGCTGCCGTTCATGTACCGCGCGATCACCAACAACCTGCAAGCCATCAACCTGCGCGACCTGATGGACGCTTCGCAACTGCTCGGCGCCAGCACCTGGCAGGCCGCGATCCTGGTGGTGCTGCCCAACCTGCGCAAGGGCCTGATGGTGGCGCTGCTGCTGTCGTTCTCGTTCCTGTTCGGCGAGTTCGTGTTCGCCAACATCCTCGTCGGCACCCGGTACGAAACCCTGCAGGTGTACCTCAACAACATGCGCAACAGCAGTGGCCATTTCACCAGCGCCGTGGTGATCTCTTATTTCTTCTTTGTGCTGGTACTGACCTGGGCCGCCACTCTCTTGAACAAGGACAAAAGCCAATGAGCTTCGTCAGCGTCCAACACCTGCAAAAAAGCTACGCCGGCACCCCGGTGTTCAGCGATATCAATTGCGAGGTCGCCAAAGGCGAGTTCGTCACCCTGCTCGGCCCGTCCGGTTGCGGCAAATCCACTTTGCTGCGCTGCATCGCCGGGCTTACGCCGGTAGACAGTGGCCAGATCCTCCTGGATGGCCAGGACATCGTGCCCCTGAGCCCACAGAAACGCCAGATCGGCATGGTGTTCCAGAGCTACGCGCTGTTCCCCAACATGACCGTGGCACAGAACGTCGCCTTCGGCCTGCGCATGCAAAAGGTCAACGCCGACGACAGCAACAAGCGCGTGCAAGAAGTGCTGCAACTGGTGGAGCTCAAGGACCTGGCCGGCCGTTATCCGCACCAGATGTCCGGTGGCCAGTGCCAGCGCGTCGCCCTTGCCCGCTCCCTGGTGACCCGCCCGCGCCTGCTGCTGCTGGATGAACCGCTGTCGGCATTGGATGCACGTATTCGCAAGCACTTGCGCGAGCAGATCCGCCAGATCCAGCGCGAGCTGGGGCTGACCACGATCTTCGTGACCCATGACCAGGAAGAAGCGCTGACCATGTCCGACCGCATCTTCTTGATGAACCAGGGCAAGATCGTGCAGAGCGGTGATGCCGAAACCCTCTATACCGCGCCGGTGGATGTGTTCGCTGCCGGGTTTATCGGCAACTACAACCTGCTCGATGCCGACAAGGCCAGCCAACTGCTGCAGCGGCCGATCAGCGGGCGCATCGCGATTCGCCCCGAGGCCATCGAGTTGAGCCGCAGCGGCGAGCTCGATGCGTTGGTGCGTAGCCACAGCCTGCTGGGTAACGTGATTCGCTACCGCATCGAAGCCCGTGGCGTCGAGCTGGTGGTGGACGTGCTCAATCGTTCGGCCGACGACCTGCACCCGGATGGCCAGCGCCTGGCACTTTCCATCGACCCCAGCGCACTGTGTGAAGTAGCCTGACAGGCAGCGACCTATTGAGAGAGAGCATCACCGATGGCATTGGTAATTTTTGATCTGGACGACACCCTGATCCACGGCGACTGCGCCACGCTGTGGAGCGAACAGATGGGCCGCCTTGGCTGGGTGGACCCTGAGTCGTTCATGCGCAGGAACAACGAGCTGATGGATGCCTACAGCCAGGGCAAGCTGCGGATGGAAGATTTCATGGATTTCAGCCTGGAGCCGATGATCGGCCGTACCCCGGAAGAAATCGAGCACTTGGTGGAGCCGTGGGTCGAGGACGTCATCGAGCCGCTGATCTACAGCGACGCCACCAAGACCATCGCCCGCCACCGCGCGAATGGCGACCGGATCCTGGTGATTTCCGCTTCGGGCACTCACCTGGTCACGCCGATTGCTGCGCGTATCGGTATCGAGGAAGTGCTGGGGATTAACCTGGAAGTCAGCCACGGCGTGTACAGCGGCCGTACCGTCGATGTACTGACTTACCGTGAGGGCAAGATCACGCGCTTGCTGGAATGGCTGGAGCAGGAAGGCGAAACCCTTGAAGGTGCCTATTTCTATTCGGACTCGCGCAATGATTTACCGCTGCTGCTCAAGGTGGATCACCCGCAGGTGGTGAACCCGGACCCGGTGTTGCGCGCCCATGCCGAACAGGCCGGCTGGCCGATCCACCACTGGACCTGAATCAATAGACATCAACCTGTGGGAGCTGGCTTGCCTGCGATAGCGGTGCGCCAGATGAAGAATTCTTCATCTGGTGCACCGCTATCGCAGGCAAGCCAGCTCCCACACTGACTGCATTTCAATCTAGGATTCGGTCAGGCTGTTGGCAATATGGACTACACCGGACGTAGGACGAGGTTGTTCTAGCCCCCCACATCACCGTCAACGCCTTGCAATGCTTTCACAGTGCCTCCATAGTGAGTCTGGACTGAGCCCGGTGCTGTAGCGCCGGGCTTTTTGCATTATGCGACCGGACCATATGGAACCGGCTCCCTCAAAGACGGCCTAATATGCGTTATCAATTGCCCCCGCGTCGAATCAGCATGAAGCATCTGTTCCCCAGCACCGCCCTCGCATTTTTCATTGGTCTCGGCTTCGCGTCGATGTCGACCAATACGTTCGCAGCCAATAGCTGGGACAACCTTCAGCCTGATCGCGATGAGGTGATTGCCAGCCTTAACGTCGTCGAGTTGCTCAAGCGCCATCACTACAGCAAGCCGCCGCTGGACGACGCTCGCTCAGTGATCATCTACGACAGCTACCTCAAGCTGCTGGACCCCTCGCGTAGCTACTTCCTGGCCAGCGATATCGCTGAGTTCGACAAGTGGAAGACCCAATTCGACGACTTCCTCAAGAGCGGCGACCTGCAGCCCGGCTTCACCATCTACAAGCGTTACCTGGACCGCGTCAAAGCGCGTCTGGATTTCGCGTTGGGTGAGCTGAACAAAGGTATCGACAAGCTCGATTTCACACAGAAAGAAACCCTTCTGGTGGACCGCAAGGACGCTCCTTGGCTGACCAGTACCGCGGCGCTGGACGACCTGTGGCGCAAACGCGTCAAGGACGAAGTGCTGCGCTTGAAGATCGCCGGCAAAGAGCCCAAGGCCATTCAAGAACTGCTGACCAAGCGCTACAAGAACCAGCTGGCACGCCTGGATCAGACCCGTGCCGAGGATATCTTCCAGGCCTACATCAACACCTTTGCGATGTCCTACGACCCGCACACCAATTATCTGTCGCCAGATAACGCGGAAAATTTCGATATCAATATGAGTCTGTCCCTGGAAGGCATCGGTGCCGTCCTGCAAAGCGACAATGACCAGGTGAAGATCGTACGTCTGGTGCCGGCAGGCCCTGCTGACAAAACCAAGCAAGTGGCACCGGCCGACAAGATCATCGGCGTGGCCCAGGCCGACAAAGAGATGGTCGATGTGGTCGGCTGGCGCCTGGACGAAGTGGTCAAGCTGATCCGTGGGCCTAAAGGCAGCGTGGTGCGCCTGGAAGTGATTCCGCACACCAATGCACCGAACGACCAGACCAGCAAGATCGTGTCCATCACCCGTGAAGCGGTGAAGCTCGAAGACCAGGCCGTGCAGAAGAAAGTCCTCAACCTCAAGCAGGATGGCAAGGACTACAAGCTGGGCGTGATCGAGATCCCGGCCTTCTATCTGGACTTCAAGGCGTTCCGTGCCGGTGATCCGGACTACAAGTCCACCACCCGCGACGTGAAGAAAATCCTGACAGAACTGCAGAAAGAGAAAGTCGACGGCGTGGTCATCGACCTGCGCAACAACGGCGGCGGCTCCCTGCAGGAAGCCACCGAGCTGACCAGCCTGTTTATCGACAAGGGCCCGACCGTGTTGGTACGCAACGCTGACGGCCGTGTCGACGTGCTCGAAGACGAGAACCCAGGGGCCTTCTACAAAGGGCCGATGGCGCTGCTGGTCAACCGCCTCTCGGCCTCGGCCTCGGAGATTTTCGCCGGCGCCATGCAGGACTACCACCGTGCATTGATCATCGGCGGCCAGACCTTCGGCAAGGGCACCGTGCAGACCATCCAGCCGCTGAATCATGGCGAGCTTAAACTGACACTGGCCAAGTTCTACCGGGTATCCGGGCAGAGCACCCAGCATCAAGGCGTACTGCCGGATATCGATTTCCCGTCGATCATCGACACCAAGGAAATCGGCGAAAGCGCCCTGCCTGAAGCCATGCCGTGGGACACCATCCGCCCTGCGATCAAGCCGGCGTCGGATCCGTTCAAGCCCTTCCTGGCGCAGTTGAAGGCTGATCATGACACCCGCTCCGCCAAGGATGCCGAGTTCGTGTTTATCCGCGACAAGCTGGCCCTGGCCAAGAAGCTGATGGAAGAGAAGACCGTCAGCCTCAACGAAGCGGATCGCCGTGCACAGCATTCCAGCATCGAGAATCAGCAACTGGTACTGGAAAACACCCGCCGCAAGGCCAAGGGTGAAGACCCGCTCAAAGAGCTGAAGAAAGAAGATGAAGACGCGCTGCCGACCGAGGCGGATAAAACCAAGCCGGAAGACGACGCTTACTTGGCCGAGACTGGCCGGATCCTGCTGGATTACCTGAAAATCACCAAGCAGGTGGCCAAGCAGTAAATGATGGCGATTTAATGTGATCGCTCCTCGGAGTGTCATCATATAGACATCATTCTGTCGTGAAATAAAAGGACCGCAGGTTTACGCCTGCGGTCCTTTTTTTTGATCGAGACCGCCATGACCATGACCGAACAGCTGAATGCATTGGGCTCAATCCTGGCTCAAGGCAGTTTGCACAGCCTGTTCCAACCGATCATCTGCCTGTCGGAGCGGCGCATCCTCGGTTATGAAGCCCTCAGTCGTGGCCCGTCCAACAGCCCGCTGCACTCCCCCGTTGCGCTGTTCTCGGTGGCCAGCCATGCCGGGCGCCTGAGCGAACTGGACATGGCGTGTCGAGAGAGTGCGTGCCGGCGCTTCAGCGAGCAGAAACTGCCCGGCAAGCTGTTCCTCAATATCTCGCCGGAATCCTTGATGGAGCACGCACATCAGCCAGGGCGCACCCTGCAACTGTTGCGCGACTTCGGTATTTCTCCCAGCCAAGTGGTGATCGAGCTCACCGAGCAAGCGCCCACCGACGATTTCGCGCTGTTGCAAACTGCCTTGCACCACTACCGCGACATGGGTTTTGCCATCGCACTGGATGACTTGGGCGCCGGTTATTCCAGTTTGCGGTTGTGGTCGGAACTGCGCCCGGACTACGTGAAGATCGACCGGCACTTTATCGACGGCATTCACCAGGACGCCCTCAAGCGCGAGTTTGTCGGCTCGATCCTGCAGATCGCCAGGGCATCCCGCGCCCAAGTGATTGCCGAGGGCATCGAACTGCCAGAAGAACTGGCGGTGTTGACCGAGATGGGCGTCGACCTGGTCCAGGGCTACCTGCTCTGCCGCCCTCAGGAAAAGCCGCCACAGGAAGCGCGCCTGATGCTGCCCAAGCCGGATAACGCCACGCTGGCCCTCAATGACGAAGGCAGTGACCTGAGCGCACTGCTCAATGAGCAACCCGCCGTGGATCAAGACACCGCCACCGCCCAAGTGCTGGAATCGTTCCGCCGCTAGGCCAACCTCAACTCGCTGGCGGTGTTAGACGGCCGTGGTTGCCCGGTCGGCATTGTGCACCGGCACTCGTTGTCGGACGCGTTGCTCAAGCCGTTCGCGACCGATCTGTTTGCACGTAAACCCATCAGTCGCTTGATGAGCGATGATTTTTTGGCGGTGGAACTGAGCCAGTCCTTGCAACAGGTCAGCCGCTTATTGACCAGCCGCGCGCGGCAACGCATCGAAGAGGATTTCATCATCACCCTGAACGGTGATTACCTGGGGCTGGGTCGGGTCATTGACGTGCTCAAGTTGATCACGGAGCTGAAAATCCAGCAGGCCCGCTACGCCAACCCGTTGACCTTGTTGCCTGGCAATGTGCCGATCCAGCAATGCCTCACCCGGCTGCTGCAGCAACAGCGCGAGTCGGTGATCTGCTATGTGGATATCGACAGTTTCAAACCGTTCAACGACATCTACGGCTACGGGCGCGGGGATGAAGTGCTGCTGTGCCTGGCGCAGTGCCTCAACGACCGGGTAGACCCCAGCCGCGACTTTGTCGGGCACATTGGCGGCGATGACTTTCTACTGGTGCTGGGCCCGCAGGACTGGCGCAAGCGGCTCAACCAACTGCTGGACGATTTCCACACCCAATGCCGACGCTTCTACCGCGCTGAACACCTTGAGGCTGGGTGCTTCGTGGCCCTCAATCGCCAGGGCGTGCGCCAGGAGTTTGCGTTGCTGTCGCTGTCCATCGGTGTAGTGCATTTGTATCCTCAGGCCTGCGCACAACTCGATGCCAGCCAGTTGGCAGAGCTGGCGTCACAAGCCAAGCACCAAGCCAAGGATGTGGCGGGCTACAGCATCCACGTGATCGACAGCATGGACACCTGCCCCCAGGCGCTTTAGGCCTCGGCAGACTCCGGATACTCGTACTCGAACACCCGCACCACTTCAGAAGCATGCCAGGACGCGGCGGCCACACCATCGGAAGGCCCGCTGAACCGCCCCAGACGCTCCACACATTCGAAAAAACCGGTGCGCGGCAGGCGGCTGGCGCCCTGGCTGATCACTAGGGAACTGCGCAGCGGCTGCTCGGCCTTGGCATCCAGCGCCGCCAAGTGCTCCAGAGCCGCAGCCAGGGTCTGCATGGCCGGCGTCGGGAATTGCAGGCGCTCAAGCAGCGCACGGTAGGTGAGCAAATGGCGCTGGCGCCGCGCCTGATCCAGTTCGTTGAGCAACCCATCCCAGTGTTGACGACTAATACGTAAGCTCAAGACTCATCCCTCCAACCTGCAACGCCCAATTCCCAGGCCAGGCTGCGGCGAATGGCGGCATCCGGCTGGCGTTCACCACTTTCTATCAATCCAAGATACGAAGGGCTGATGCCCACGGTACGCGCCAGGGCCTCGATTGCCAGGCCCTTGGCCTCACGCAGGCCGCGCAGGGCTGCAAGCGGACGCAGGTCCTGCTCGATAGCGGTGGGTGCAACAGAAGGAGAAGCGCGTGTTGGTTGCAATTGACCGGCAGCTTTTAGCAGCGCCTGGTACTGGTCCCATGGCAACACCGCGTATTCGGGTGCGCCATCGCGTGAAATGATCTGGATATCCATGACTGCCCCGTAGGATAAAAACACTTACTAAGTAAGTTATTTCCTTAGGAGTGTAATCCTAACAGCCACAAAGGTCGCAGGGGATACCGGGCAACATTAGTTTTTTTGCGGGTTTTCCCGGGCCAGCAGCTCAGGCGTCGCTGGCAGGCGCTCAACCACCGCAAGTTTTTCCGGGCGCTGCCCATCGCGCCAGGCACGAAACGCGCTCAGTTCGCCGCTCAGGGTCTTCATGACCCATGCCAGCACGGCGATGTCATCGAGCATGCCGAACATAGGGAGGAAGTCCGGAATGGCATCAATCGGGCTGAGAAAGTACATCAGCCCCGCTACCACCGAAATCAGCGCCTTGGGGCTGATGGCACGGTATTCGCCACGCCAGTAAGCCAGGCAAAGGGCCTGAAGCAATTTGAGATCGTCCTTGAGCTGGCCGAGCCGATTGCCTTGGCTTGAGCCTTTGGCTGCAACGGCAAACAACAAGGTTGGCAAGCGCCCGCGACCCAGCAAGCGTGCGGCCATAGGCAGGAAGCGGGTGAAAGTGAACGGTGGTTTCATAGGGCACTCCAGTTCCAGGCGATATAAAAGGTTATCCACACAAATTGTGGATAACCTTGTGAACAGAGCCTGTTTTATCGGCTGAAAGCCACGGACTACAAGGCCTACAGTCAGATCGGGCGTTTTTTGCGCACATAAAAAAAACCCAAGAATTCATTGACTTGGCATGTATGTGCGGCTACCCGTGCTCGAGTCTTATATCAGACTGTGTCCGGTTGCGGACGTTCGTTTGGATTTGCAGAGGCTTCAACGTAGGGGCTGGCTTGCCTGCGATTGCCTTAGGCATCAACACAACTTTACAGGCTGTAGCAGCCAACGCTAACCACGATGCGAAGCGAGCCGCTCTTGATCTTGATCTGCTTTTGATCTTAGGCGCCCC
>NZ_JBZXEA010000026.1:0-33070 GCF_058725345.1 Pseudomonas sp. DW-iso17
GAGCGGCTCGCTTCGCATCGTGGTTACCGTTGGCTGCTACAACCTACAAAATTGTGTAGAAGCTGCGACGGCGGTGTGTCAGAGGCCAATGTGCTGATTGAACCAGCGCTATCGCAGGCAAGCCAGCTCCCACAGTTGTAGGTATTTCAGGTCGGGATTTTCGGTGTGTGCAAGTGCGCTGTGGGGAATGCCTGTGCATACGCGTGACACACCCTAAGTACCTGCTCATCGGCAAACCGCGCGCCCACCACATGCAAGCCCACTGGCAAGCCATTTGCCGCCAACCCGCAGGGCACTGACGCCGCCGGTTGCTGGGTGAGGTTGAACGGGTAGGTGAACGGCGTCCATTCCATCCACTCAGTCATTCCCGAACCCGGCGGTACGTTGTGCCCGGCTTCGAACGCGGTGATCGGCATCATCGGTGACACCAGCACATCGTAATGCTCATGGAAAGCCGCCATCCGTGCGACCAGCGCCGCCCGGGCTTCCAGGGCTGCGTTGAAATCATCCAGGCTCAAGCGCTCGCCCCGTTGTGCAATGCGTAGCAGCCCTGGGTCCAGAAGTTGCCTTTGCGCCTCGCTCATCGTGCCGGTCAGGCGTGCTGCGCCGGCAGCCCATAGGGTGCTGAACACCTCCAGCGGGTCGCTGAAACCGGGGTCGATCTGCTCGACATGGGCGCCCAGTTGCACCAGGCCCTGCACAGCCCGATCCACTACCTGGGCAACTTGCGGGTCGACTTTCACATAGCCGAACGTGGGGCTATAGGCGACACGCAACCCTTTCAAGTCCGTTCCTGGAATGAGCCAGGGCGTGGTTCGCGGCGCACCGATCAAGCCGTCCCGTGCATCCGGTCGCGCCACGGCTTGCAGCATCAGCACGCTGTCTTCCACGGTGCGCGTCATCGGCCCCAGGTGCGACAGAATCGTCATGGAACTGGCCGGCCATTGCGGTACATAGCCGAAAGTCGGCTTGATCCCGAAGGTGCCGGTAAACGCACAGGGAATGCGGATCGAGCCACCGGCGTCGCTGCCCTGGTGCAGCACGCCCAGGTTCAATGCCGCCGCCGCAGCGGCGCCCCCGGACGAACCACCGGCGGTGGTGCGCGTGTCCCACGGGTTGCGGGTGATGCCATACAGCGGGTTATCGGTGACGCCTTTCCAGCCGAATTCCGGGGTGGTGGTCTTGCCCAGCAGCACCGCGCCGGCCTTGCGCATGAAGGCCGAGAAGGGCGCGTCCACGTCCCACGGGCCCTCGGCACTGGAGGTGCGCGAGCCTTTGCGCGTGGGCATACCGACCGTCAGCGTTAGGTCTTTGATCGACGCCGGCACGCCATCCAGCGCCCCGCAGGGTTCGCCCTTGAGCCAGCGTTGTTCCGACGCCCGCGCAGCGTCCAAGGCGCCTTGCGGGTCGACATGGCAGTAGGCATTCACCACCGGGTTATAGCGCTCGATGCGCAGCAACGCGTCTTCGGTGACCTCCACGGGTGACAAGGTCTTGTCGCGAAAGTGCTGCAACAGTTGCACCGCTGTCAGTTGGCCAATCTCACTCATGCCACATCCCCCTGTGCCGCCTTGACCATGGCGCGCAGCAACACCGCGCAACCCGCCGCCAGGTCATCCGGCGCGGCGTTTTCGATTTCGTTATGGCTGATGCCGCCTTCGCACGGCACAAAGATCATCCCGGCCGGGCCCAGTTCAGCGACGAAGATCGCGTCATGCCCGGCACCGCTGACAATGTCCATATGGCTCAAGCCCAATGCCTGGGCAGCCTCGCGCACGGCATTGACACAGGTCGGGTGAAAGTCCAGCGGCGGGAAGTCGGCGGTGGGCGTCAGGTCAAACGTCAAGCCGTGGCGGGCGGCCGCGTCTTCGATCACTGCGCGCACTTCATCGACCATGGCTTGCAGCTTGTCGGCGTGCAGGTGACGCAGGTCGATGGTCATGTGCACCTGGCCGGGGATCACGTTGCGCGAGCCAGGGTGCAGGTTCAGGCAGCCGACGGTGCCGCAGGCGTGAGGCTGATGCTGATGGGCGATACGGTTGACCGCGCTGACCACCTCGGCAGCGCCCACCAGGGCATCCTTGCGCAGGTGCATGGGCGTAGGGCCCGCATGCGCCTCTACGCCGGTGAGAGTCAGGTCGAACCACTTCTGGCCCAGGCAGCCCATCACCACGCCCAGGGTAATGGCCTGGTCCTCCAGCACCGGGCCTTGCTCAATATGCGCTTCGAAATAAGCGCCCACCGGATGGCCCAGCACCGCACGCGAACCGGCATAGCCGATGCGCTGCAATTCGCTGCCTACCGACAGGCCTTGGTCGTCGCGCTTGTCGAGGGTGTCCTGCAGGTCGAACTTCCCGGCAAATACCCCGGAGCCCATCATGCACGGCGGGAAGCGCGAGCCTTCTTCGTTGGTCCACACCACCACTTCCAGCGGTGCCTCGGTTTCCACCTGGAGGTCGTTGAGGGTGCGCAGCACTTCCACACCGGCCAGCACGCCGAAGCAACCGTCGAACTTGCCGCCGGTGGGCTGGGTGTCGATATGGCTGCCGGTCATGACCGGGGGCAGGGCGGGGTTGCGGCCAGGACGGCGGGCGAAGATATTGCCGATGGCATCCACACTGATGCTGCACCCGGCGGCCTCGCACCACTGCACAAACAGGTCGCGGGCCTGGCGGTCCAGGTCGGTGAGGGCCAGGCGACACACGCCGCCCTTGGCCGTGGCGCCGAGCCGGGCCAGGTCCATCAGCGACTGCCACAAGCGGTCGCGGTTGATCAGCGGGGCATTGCTCTGGAGCGGTTGCGCAAGACTATTCATCAGGAATCTCCACTCAGGCACTCAAGGCCAGGTAACGGTTTTTGATCGTCGGGTCGGCGCGGAAGTCAGCGGCGCTGCCTTCGTACACCACGCGGCCCTGTTCGAGCACGTAATGGCGGTCGGCGAGCTTGTCGCAGACCATCAGGTTCTGTTCCACCAGCAACACCGGCAGGCCCTCGTCCTTGACCTTGCGCAGGATCTTCACCAGCTCGTCAACGATCACCGGGGCCAGGCCTTCAGTGGGTTCGTCGAGAATCAGCAGCTTGGGGTCGTTCAGCAGGGCGCGGGCGATGGCGAGCATCTGCTGTTCGCCGCCGGACAACGCATGGCCGGCGTTTTTGCGCCGCTCCTTGAGGCGCGGGAACATGGCGTACACGTCTTCCAGTTGCCAGCGGCTGTGTTTGCGGGCGGCGATGCGCAGGTTTTCTTCCACCGTCAGCAGGCGGAAAATCCCGCGGTTTTCCGGCACCAGCGCCAAGCCCTGGCGCGCAATTTCGAAAATCTTCTGCCCCACCAACGCCTGGCCGTTGAAGTGGATCTGGCCCTGGCGCGGGCAGATGATGCCGAGGATGCTACGCAGGGTGGTGGTCTTGCCGGCACCGTTACGGCCCAGCAGGGTCACCAGTTCGCCAGGATTGACGCTCAGCGACACGCCCTCCAGCACATGGCTCTTGTCGTAGTAGGAATGGATATTCTCGACGATCAGCATCAGGCAGCCTCCCCAAGATAGGCAGTACGCACACGTTCATCGGCGCGCACGAACTCCGGCGTGCCTTCCACCAGAATCTGCCCATGGCTCATCACCGTGATGCGTTGGCTGATGGACATGACGATGCTCATGTTGTGTTCGATCAACAGCACCGTATGGTCGCGCCCAAGGTCGCTGATCAGTTGGGTCATGATCGGGATATCGTCGATGCCCATGCCCGAGGTGGGCTCGTCGAGCATCAACAGTTTGGGTTTGGAGCAGATCGACATGCCCACCTCCAGTACCCGTTGCTGGCCGTGGGACAACTCACCGGCCAGGGTGTCGGCGCGGGCCGTGAGTTGCAGGCGTTCCAGCACCTGGTCGGCCATCTCCAGGTGTTCGCGCTGGCTGTCCACCCGACGCCAGAAGTTCAAGGCACGCGAGCCATCGCGGCCCTGGGCGGCCAGGCGCAGGTTTTCGCGCACGCTGAGGTTCTGGAACAGGCTGGTGAGCTGGAACGAACGCGCCATGCCCAGGCCGACGCGGCCGTGGGCGGGCTTGCGCATCAGGTTCTTGCCGTCGAAATGGATCGCTCCGGCGGTGGCCTGGCGTTCGCCCGTCAGGCAATGAAACAGGCTAGTCTTGCCGGCGCCATTGGGGCCGATGATGGTGTGGATGGTGCCGGCTTCGACCTTGAGGTTGACGCCATTGACCGCATGGAACGCGCCGTAGGCCAGCTCCAGGTTCTGGGTTTCCAGCAAGATACTCATAGCCCGTCCTCCTTGGCGACGACTGCGGGTTTGCGCGTGCCGCGCAGCTTTTCGAACAGCGACGCCAAGCCGCCCCACAAACCGCCGCGCATGAAGATCACCACCAGGATCAGGATCACCCCCAGCAGCATCAGCCAGCGCGGCCACAGATCGGAGAGAAAGTCACCCAGCAGCACGATGGAACCGGCGCCCAGCAGTGAGCCGAACAGCGAGCCGGTGCCGCCGACGATGGTCATGATCAGGATGTTCTCGGACATCGCCAGGTCGATATTCGACAGCGGCACAAAGTGCAACAGCATGGCGTACAGCGCCCCGGCAATCCCGGTGACCGCGCCGGACAGCACGAACACCAGGATCTTGAAGTGACGCGTGTCGTAGCCGATGGCCGAGGCGCGGGTTTCATTCTCGCGGATCGCCATCAGCGTGCTGCCGAACGGCGAGGCGATCACCCGGCGTGCGCCGATGAAAATCAGCAGGAACAGCACCGCGACAAAACCGTAGAAGGCGCGGGCATCGGCCAGGGACAGCAGCACGGTGTCACCCACACGAATTTCCGGGCGTGGCACGCTGAGCAGGCCGTTGTCGCCGCCGGTCCAGTCGCTCAGGGTGTAGGCGACGAAGTAGGCCATCTGGCTGAACGCCAACGTGAGCATCACGAAGTAAATGCCCGTTCGCCGAATCGCCAGGGCACCCACCAGCAAAGCCAGCACGCCACCGGCCAGCGCCGCGCCCAGCAACGCCATGAACAGGCCCAGTTGCAGGTGGATCATCAACAGCGCCGCACAATAAGCACCGGCACCAAAGAAGATGCCTTGGCCGAAGGACAGCAGCCCGGTATAGCCCAGCAGCAGGTTGCAGGCCAGGGCGGCCATGGCAAAGATCAGGATCTCGGTGGCCAGGGTCGCCGAGGGCAACACCAGCGGCAGGCCGATCAGCACGGCCAGCACCCACAGCAACATGGCTCTGGATTGGGTCTTGGCAAACGGCAGGGGGTTTTTCTCGCTCATGTCAGGCTCTCCCGAACAGGCCGTAAGGGCGTACCAGGATCACCACGGCCATGGCGCCGTAGATCATCAGGCTCGCACCCTGGGGCCAGAGTGTGGTCATCAGGCTTTGCACCACGCCCACCAGCAAACCGCCGACCAGCGCACCGCTGAACGAGCCCATGCCGCCGATCACCACCACCACGAAGGCGATGCCGAGAATCTCCGGGCCGACGAAGGGCTGGGCGCCGCGCAAGGGCGCGAACAACACCCCGGCGACACCGGCCAGGGCGACGCCGAGGGCGAAGGTCATGGAGAACAGGCGGAAAATATTGGTGCCCAGTAGCGACACGGTTTCGGTGCTTTCACTGCCGGCGCGCACCAGGGCACCGAAGCGCGTGCGCTCCAGCAGCAGCCACAGGCCCAGGCCCACCAGCCCGGAAAACACGATGAGGAACAGGCGGTAGTAGGGATAGACAAAATCACCCACTACCAGCACGCCGCGCAACAGTTCCGGCACGGCGACGCTTTTGCCCACCGGGCCCCAGATCATCACGCTGGCTTCCTGGATGATCAGAGCGATCCCCAAGGTCACCAGAATCTGGAACATGTGCGGCAAGTGGTAGATACGCTGGATCAACAAGCGCTCAATCACCCAGGCCAACGCAGCCACCACCAACGGCGCGATCAGCAACGCCAGCCAGAAGCTGCCGGTGAGGCTTACCGCGGTGTAGCAGATGTAGGCGCCGAGCAGGAAGAACGCGCCGTGGGCGAAGTTGACGAAGTTGAGCAGGCCGAAAATGATCGTCAGCCCCACCGCGATCAGGAAGTAGATCATCCCTAACCCAAGGCCGTTGAGGATCTGGAACAGGTACAGATTAAGCATGCAGGCACCCTCCGCAGGTGGCCGCTTGCGCGGCCCTGCGCGACAAAAGTTAAGCGGTCAGCCGAGTGTGCAGCCCGTCGCCTCGACTGCGGGGAACGACTGGCCAGCGCTGAGCACTTTGGCCAGGTCGTCCTTGTCGGCCATGTCACCGCTGGCCTTGCCGATCAGCAGGTAGTAATCCTTGATCACCTGGTGGTCGCCGGCGCGGATCGACTCTTTGCCGGTCGGGCCTTCGTAGCTCAAGCCTTGCAGGGCCTTGGCTACGGTCGGGCCGTCGAAACTGCCGGTGGCGATGATGGTGTCGAGCATGACTTTGGTGCTGATGTAGTCGGCGGCCAGCGGGTAGGTGGGGTTGATGCCGTATGTGGCCTGGGTCAGCTTGACCAGCTCACGGTTGAGCGGGGTGTCGACCTGGTGCCAGTACTGCGCGCCCAGGTACACACCTTCGAGCACATCGCTGCCCAGTTCCTGGAACTGATCCAGGCCGGCAGACCACACCAGCAATACCTTCATGCGCTCCTTGATGCCGAAGTTCACGGCCTGGCGCAGGGTGTTGGACGATTGGCTGCCAAAGTTGAGCAGCACCAGCACATCGGGCTTGGTGGAAATGGCGTTGGTCAGGTAACCGGAAAACTCCTGTTCCTGCAGTGAGTGGTAGCTGTTGCCCACGTGTTCCAGGCTATGTTCCTTGAGCACGTTTTTGGCCCCTTCGAGCAAGGCTTCGCCGAACACGTATTGCGGGGTGATGGTGTACCAGCGCTTGGCGTCCGGCAGCAACTTGATCAGCGGCACCATGGTTTCGCGGATCGCACCGTAGGTGGGCACTGACCAGCGGAAGGTCGCCTTGTTGCAGTCCTTGCCTGTGACTTCATCGGCGCCCACCGGGGTCATGAACACGCCGCCGACCTTGTCCACTTCCTTGGCCACCGCCAGGGCGGAAGACGACAGCGTGCAGCCCTGGAAGAACCGTGCGCCGTCCTGCGCGATGGCCTCTTGCACCTTGCGCACCGCCTTGCCGGCGTTGCCTTCGGTATCGATGACCTTGTAGTTCAGCGGGCGGCCGAGCAAGTCGGGGTGTTGTTGCACCGCCAGGCGTGAACCCATGTCGGCAAATTTGCCATAGCTGGCAAAGGCGCCAGACATGGACTTGAGGCCGTAAAAGGTAAAGGGCTCGGCGGCGAATGCCGAACGCACGCTCAGCGGAAGGCTGAGGGCGGCGGCGGCGGTGAGGCTGGCTTTCAATAACGTACGACGCTGCATGGGGTGACTCCCTGGTTTAGTTATTGGCAGGAGCGGCAAGGGCGATACGGTGGAGCAAGGGCCTGTGGGCAGGCTTGTTATTGGATAACTCGATTTCGCGGGGGAACGGGGTCAAATGTGGGAGCTGGCTTGCCTGCGATGGCTTCTACTCGGTCCCTCTGTAACACCGAGGCGCCCGCATCGCAGGCAAGCCAGCTCCCACATTGAACGGGTTCCCACATTGGATGGTTGGTGTGTTTAAGAGTGGTCGAACTCCAAGAGGAAGTGCGGGCTCACCTGGCCTTCCAGCGCGGTCATGTGGTGTTCGGCATCGCACATGTGTTCATGCATCAAGCTGCGCACCGCGCTTTCATCCCCGGCACGAAAGGCGATCAGCAGTTGCTTGTGATAGTCGAGGTTGGCCGCATCGAACTGCTTGCGCTTGGGCTTGTAGGCCTTTTTCAGCACCACCAGGTCGCGCAGCAAGTCATTGAGGAACTGCGCCATGAAACTCAGCAGCGGGTTGGGGCAGGCCCGGGCCAGCAGGTTGTGGAACTCCAGTTCCGCCAGGCGTTGTTCGCGCTGGCCGGCTTCGCTGTCTTCGGGGGCGCTGCAAAAATCCACGTTGGCTTGCAGGGCCAGGTAGTCGTCTTCGCTCAAACGCCCCAGCACCGACACCGCCAACTCCACTTCGATGACCTTGCGCAGTTGGTAGACCTGCTCGCCGTCCAGGTGCTGGAAATGCAGGTAATTGCGCAGGGCGCGGCTGGCCGGCTCGGTGCCGGCCTGGTTCAAGTACGCCCCGCCACTGGGGCCGGTGCGCGTGCTCACCAGGCCCTCCACTTCCAACGCCTTGAGCGCTTCGCGTGCCGAACCCTTGGAACACTGGAAGCTTTCCATCAGCTCGCGTTCGGTGGGCAGGCGATCGCCGGGCTTCAAGGCGTCGGTGACGATCGAGCGCTTGACCGACTCGACAATCACATCGGACAGCTTCTGGCGTTTGCGGCGTAACGGACGACTCAGCATGGCGGTGATTTATCGTATTAATGCGGATAAATAGCACTTAATAACGATTGGGCAGGTGCGTCAACGCAAGGGGTCGTTTTCGGTGAATAGGGGTCGTAAATGCGCAGGTTATTCCCAGGCGCCCAAATCCAGGCAGCGTGCGGTCGCCGGCGGCTGTTTGCCATAAGCGAGAAAATCCCCTAGCCAGCGGCTCACACAGCCGTCAGCGCCTGCGTGTGCCGACTCCTTGAGCAAGAGCTGCTCGACACCAGCGGCGAGCGCTTCGCCAGGCTCGGTATTGATCAGCACCATGCGCCCGACGCGCTCGGGAAACAGCGTGCCATAGCGGCTGCCCAGGCGCGTGGCAGCGGCGTTGCCCAGGTAGTTGAGGCGCGCCTCGCCCAATTGCCCGCGCACGTACTCCATGTCCCGGGCGGCCTGTTCCACGGCATTGCCCTGGCGCAGGTCGCGGGTGCTCAGCTCGATCACGTCGTAGCGGTCGACCAGGGTGCGATAGGCGGTGGTGGCAAGCGATTCCCAGCGGCTGGCCAAGTGAAGGACGAAAGGTGCGCCTTTGACCCGCTGGGGGTCGCCGGCCTGGATGAACACCACGCCTTCACGGTTGAGCGGCTGCCGTGCGCCTACCCGTGTCACGCTCAGGCGAATGCGGCCGCGCTGGGGGGCGGCATGGTCGCGGGGCACGCTGACCAGGCCGCATTGGGTGCGGCCAACCACTTCGGGGTCCAGGCGCGCTGTTGCTGTGAGTGGGCAGTCCAGCAACCAGTCGATCGCGGTGGGGGCGATCAAGGGCTCGGCCAACGCCAGGTTTGGTATCAGCCAAAAGCCGATGCAGACCAGGCCGTTTACAAAAGCGCTGGGTTTCATCATGAGGTCCTGGGCATCCGTGTGATAACGGCTTTTTTACCAAGGACCTTGGGGTGGAAAATGTAAGGTGAAGAAACAACTCGTGTAAGAAATATGAGTTTCGTTTATCAGATATCGGTGTTCCAGCCACCGCCCAATGCCTTGTACAGGGCGATGCTGGCTTGCAGGCGCGACAGGCGCAGTAGCACGTTCTGGTCTTGGGCGTCGTACAGGGTGCGCTGGGTTTGCAGTACCGTGAGCAGGTCTTCGGCGCCGGCTTCATAGCGGCTTTGGGCAATCTGGAAGGCGGCCTGCGCCTGTTGCAGCTCTTCGGTTTGCCACTGGCGTTGCTGGTCCAGGCGGGTGATGCTGCTGAGGGCTTTTTCCACATCGGCAAAGCCGTTGATGATCGCCCCACGGTAGGTTTGCAGCAGTTCATCCTGGCGTGCCCGAGCCTTGTCGCGCTCGGCGCTCAGCCGGCCATTATTGAAAATCGGCGCCATCAGGCCCGAGGTCACGGTGTAGAAGGGACTGCGCAGGATCTCTTCAGCCTTGGACGCGCCTGAGCCGAGCGTTGCGCCCAACGTCACCGTCGGTAGCATGGCCGCACGGGCCACCGTGACGTCGGCGCTGGCCGCCGCCAACTGGGCCTCGGCCTGGGCGAGGTCGGGGCGCCGGCTCAATAACTGGCTGGGCACGCCAGGCCCGATACTTGGCCAGGTCAATGCCTGAAAGGGTTCTGTGCCTAGCTCCAGGGCCTGCACGGGTTGGCCGAGCAAGGCGGCGAGGGTGATCTGCGATTCTTCGGCCGATTGCTCGATCAGCGGCAGTTGCCGTTGCTGACCGGCCACCAGGCTTTTCTGTTGTGCCAGTTCCAGGGCCGTGGCGGAACCTGCGTCGTGGCGGGTCTGCACCAGGTTCAGCACATTGCGCGCATTCGCCAGGTTGAGCTCGGCAATCTGCAGGCGCTGGCGTGCGGCCAGGGTTTGCGCGTAGCGGTCGGCGACGTTGCTGAGCAGGGTCAGCTCCACGTTGGCCTGATCGAACTCACTGGCGTGCAAGCTGTGCACGGCGCTGTCGCGGGCAGCGGCGCGGCCACCCCAGAAGTCGATTTCGTAGCTGGCCGTGAGGTTGGCGTCATAGTTGTTGACAGTCCTGTTGCTCTCGGTGGCGTCCAGCTCCGAGTTGCCGCTGCCGCGCAACAGCCGTTGACGGCTGGCGCTGAGGTTGAACTTCAGTTCCGGCAACAACGGTGCACCGGCAATTACCGCCGTGGCCTGGGCCTGGCGGACACGCGCCATGGCCGCCGCCACGTCGAAGCTGTCACGGCGGGCCTGGTCGATCAGGCGGTTCAGCGCCGGGCTGCCAAACTGCGTCCACCAACGTTGGTTGATGGCTTGGGTCGCTTCGCGTTCGGCAAAATGCCAGGCGGCGGGCGCAGCAAGGCCACTGTCGATGGCGGGCGGGTTAGTGCCGCAGGCCGTGAGCAACAGGCACACACTGAGCGCTGACAGTTGTGGAGTGAGAGATCGTTTATTCACTGGTCAACGCCTTAACCGGATCAAGCCGGGCAGCTTTACGGGCCGGCATGAAGCCGAATACGACGCCGGTGACCAGCGCACAGCCAAACGCGCCGAGCACCGCCACCAGGGAAAACTGTACCGCCACTTCAGCCAGCACCAGCACGCCGCCTACCAGCAATGCCAGGGCAATACCGAACAGGCCGCCGACCACCGAGAGCATCACCGCCTCGGTGAGAAACTGGCGCAGGATGTCGCGCTGGCGCGCCCCGGTGGCCATGCGGATGCCGATTTCACGGGTGCGTTCGCGCACGGTCATCAACATGATGTTCATCACGCCGATGCCGCCCACCAGCAGGGAAATCGCTGCAATCGAGCCGAGCATCAGCGACAGGGTGTTCTGGGTCCGTGCTTCGGCCTGGATCATCGCTGCGTCGTTGGTCAGGTGGAAGTCGCGTTTGCCGCCGTGCAGCTTTTGCATAAGCTGACTGATGGCTTGCTCGGCCTCTTGCACCTTGCGTGCATCGGCGGCGGCAATGACAACGTATTCGGGATTATAGGTGCCGAACAGGCGCACGCTGGCGGCGGTATAGGGAATGGCGACACGGTCGTCGCTGTCTTGCATCCCGGAGCTGGAGCCTTTTTCCGCCAACACGCCAATCACTTGGAAGGGCACGTTTTCGATCAGGATGTATTGGCCGATGGGGTCTAGCTGGCCTTTGAACAGTTTTTCGCGCACGCGATGGCCGATCACCGCCACCGTGGCCCCGGCGCGTTCGTCGGCTTCGGTAAAGTAGCTACCTTGGGCCACTGGCCAGTTGAAGATGTCCGGGAAGTTGGTGTCGTTGCCGCCCACATAGGCCATGTAGTCGACGTTGCCGAAGCGCACGCCGGCGTAGGTGCCGTTCACCGGCATGATGCGCTTGACCTGGGGCAATGTAGCCAATGCCGCCACATCATTGAGGGTCACGATACCTGCCGGTGTGCGCGGGTTAGGCGAAAAGCCGCTCAGATAGATGATGTTGGAGCCGAAGGCCGCCATCTGCGCCATGACCTGACGCTTGCTGCCTTCGCCCACCGCCAGCATCACTACCACCGACGCCACGCCGATGATGATCCCCAGCAGCGTCAGCGCGGTGCGGAAGCGGTTGATCCACATGACCCGCCAGGCTGCCTGCACCGCGTCCAGCAGCTCGGCTTTCCAGGCACCATTGTGTTCGGCACCGTCGGCCAGGCGCTGGCGCAGATCCACGGCTTGCAATGCGTCGCTGCCGGCCGTGACGGGCACGTGGGGGGTACTCAACGCCGAATCGCTGATGATCCGGCCGTCGCTGATCTCAATGATGCGGTTGGCATGCGCCGCGACTTCGCGGTCGTGGGTAATGAGGATAACCACATGGCCCTGGCTCGCCAATTCATCCAGCAGCACCATCACCTCGGCACCGCTGTGGCTGTCGAGGGCCCCGGTGGGTTCGTCGGCAAGGATTATATGCCCGCCGTTCATCAACGCCCGGGCAATCGAGACGCGCTGTTGCTGACCACCGGAGAGCTGGTGCGGGCGGTTGTTGGTGCGATCGGCCAGGCCCAGGCGGGTCAGCAGAGCCTTGGCACGGGCATGGCGTTCGGCAGCGCTGATACCCGCATAGATCGCCGGCATCTCAACGTTTTCCTGGGCCGAGCCGGACGGGATCAGGTGGTAGCCCTGGAACACGAAACCAAAGGCTTCGCGGCGCAGCCAGGCCAGTGCGTCGCTGTCCAGGTGCGCGACGTTTTCCCCTGCGAACAGGTAGTCGCCCACGGTGGGGCGGTCGAGGCAGCCGAGGATGTTCATCAGTGTGGATTTGCCGGAGCCGGAGGCGCCGACGATGGCAACGAACTCTCCTGCATGGATCGACAGGTCGATCCCACGCAATACGTCGACCTGCGGGCTGTCGCCGCCGCCGTAGGATTTGCGGATGTTCTTGAGTTCGATCAGTGGCGTGGTCACATCAACCCCCGCTGCCGCTGGCTGGGCCGATCAACAGGTGATCGCCTTCGTCCAGGCCATCCAACACTTCAACCCGCAGGCGGTCACTGATACCCAGCTGTACTTCTCGCTCCTTGATGGCGCCGTTTTTGGTCACGACCCGCGCGATCTGCTTGTCGGTGCCTTGGCTGCCGAGCAGCGCTGCGACCGGGATGGTGAGAGCGTCCCTGGCCTGGCTGGCGACGAAAAACACCTGGGTGGTCATTTCGGCCATTAACGCATTGTCAGCGTTGTCCACATCCAGCAGTACGGTGTATAGCACTACCCGGCCACTGCCGGTTTTGCTGGTACTGCTGGGGCTGCCACTGCCTTGGCTGGTTTCGTTCAGGGGCTTGGGCGGGATCGGCAGGATCTGGCGCACGGTGCTGGTCCAGCGCCGGGTGCCGCCGGCGAGGGTGGTGAAATAGGCGCTCATGCCCGGTTTGACGTGGCCGATATCGGCTTCGGACACTTCGGCCCATACGGTCATCGGCGACAGTTTGGCGATGCGCAGGATCAACGGCGTCTGTTGCTGGGCGTTGAGCGTCTGGCCGACTCGCGCATCTACCGCCACTACGGTGCCGCTCATCGGCGCGTAAATCCGCGTATAGCCCAGTTCGGCCTCGTCACTGCGCAGGCTGGCCTGGGCCTGGCGGATCTGGGCCTTGAACATGTCCACCCGCGCCTGGGTCGCACTCAGTTCGGCCTTGGCGGTTTGCACATCTTCTTCGCGGGTGGCATTCCCGGCGCTCAGGCGCTGCTGGCGCTGATACTTCTGGCGCGCCAGCTCGTGCTGGGCTTTTTGCTCCTGCAACTGGGCCTCGAGGTTTTCGATGGCGTAGCGGCTGGCGTCGAGTTTGGCCTGCTGCGTGGCAGGGTCGATCTCTACCAGTAGCTGGCCTTGCGTGACCTGGTCACCGGCCTCGACATGGATCTTGCGGATCTGTCCGGAGGCCTGGGCGCCGACGTCTACGTAGCGTCGCGGTTGCAGGGTGCCCAGGGCGGTGACACTGTTCTCAATGTCGCCGCGCACGACAGTGACCGTGGGCAAGCTATCTCGACCTGGCGGCAACAGCTGCCAGGCTGCCACTGCAAGGAGGGGGATCAGGCACACCACAGCAAGCAGGGCGAGGCGGGCGGGGCGAGGGCGTTTCATGCTTTGGTTCCAGCCAGGGAAAGGGGGCCGAGTGGCGAAGAGCTGACTGTTATACGAGAAAATTGCGCGAATATTTAGGCGTTTACATATGCAGTAACAGCTGCGTCGGCGAAAAAAACCATACGTGGGAGCAAGACTTCTTTAAAAGTAGATGAGAATTACTATAAATTGCACATACTCAAACTGCCATCATCGATGGCTGTCTGTTGGGAGCAAGTTCGCTCGCGAAAACGTCAACGATAACGCGTGCATCCAGATAAAACGATGTGCCCTCAGGTTCTTGGCGAGCAAGCACGCTCCTACAGGATCAACACCACCGGGAGGTGCTCAGGAGTCATGTTGGAAAACTACTATCGCGAGCTGGTGTGTTTCCTGAACGCCAAGCTGGGTAACCGCCAGGTGGCCGAAGATGTGGTGCATGACGCCTATGTGCGGGTGCTGGAGCGCGTAAGCGATACGCCAATCGAGCAGCCTCGCGCGTTTCTTTACCGCACGGCACTGAACCTGGTGATCGACGGCCATCGGCGTAATGCCTTGCGTCAGTCCGAGCCTCTTGAGGTGCTGGACAGCGAAGAGCGCTTCGCCGCCTGTTCCCCCCACACCAGCCACCACCAGGGCCAGCGCCTGGAGATGCTCGAGCGCGCCTTGGCCGAGTTGCCGGCGGCCTGTCGCGACAGTTTCCTGTTGCGCAAACTCGAAGGCCTGTCCCACGTGCAAATCGCCGAACGCCTGTGCATTTCCCGCAGCCTGGTGGAAAAACACATCGTCAATGCGATGAAGCACTGCCGGGTGCGCATGCGCGAGTGGGAAGCGCACTGATCGGCTGTTAGTTAAATTTTATTTCACTGTCCTCGTTTCCTATCAACACACGGCCTGTTGTTCAGGCCATGAAGGTATTCCCGCCCCACCGCCATGGGGCTTATCCAGAGGACACTGGAATGACACAGGCAATTGCTTCGCCCGCGGTTCATGACCTGATCGGGATCGGTTTCGGCCCTTCGAACCTGGCGCTGGCCATCGCCCTGCAGGAGCGTGAAAAGGCCCAGGGCAAGCTGGACGTGCTGTTTCTCGACAAACAAGCCGACTACCGCTGGCACGGCAATACCCTGGTGACCCAGAGCGAACTGCAGATTTCCTTCCTCAAGGACCTGGTGACCCTGCGCAACCCCACCAGCCCGTACTCCTTCGTCAACTACCTCAAGGCCCACGAACGCCTGGTGGACTTCATCAACCTGGGCACCTTCTATCCCTGCCGCATGGAGTACAACGACTACCTGCGCTGGGTGGCGGGGCAGTTCCAGGCCCAGGCCAACTACGGCGAGGAAGTGCTGGCCATCGAGCCGATCCTGCATCAGCAGCAGGTCGAGGCGTTGCGCGTGATCTCCCGTGATGCCCAGGGCGAGCAGCATGTGCGCACCACCCGTTCGGTGGTGGTCAGCGCCGGCGGCACACCGCGCATCCCCGAGGCATTCAAGGCGCTCAAGGGCGATAGCCGGGTGTTTCACCATTCCCAGTACCTGGAGCGCATGGCCAGCCAGCCGTGCGTAGACGGCAAGCCGATGCGCATCGCCGTGATCGGCGGTGGCCAGAGCGCGGCCGAAGCCTTTATCGACCTCAATGACAGCTTCCCGTCGGTGCAGGTCGATATGATCCTGCGCGGCTCGGCGCTCAAACCGGCCGACGACAGCCCGTTCGTCAACGAAGTGTTCTCGCCGGCCTTTACTGACCTGGTGTTCCAGCAAGTCGGTGCCGAGCGTGAGCGTTTGGTCGCCGAGTACCAGAACACCAACTACTCGGTGGTGGACCTGGACCTGATCGAGCGCATCTACGGGATTTTCTACCGCCAGAAAGTCTCCGGCATCGCCCGCCAGGCGTTCCGCACCCTGACCATAGTGGAGAAGGCCACCGCCGGCCCGCTGGGCATCGAACTGGCCCTGCGCAATACCGCCACCGGCGAAACCAGCCTCAACCATTACGACGCGGTAATCCTGGCCACCGGCTACGAGCGCCAGATGCACCGTGAACTGCTGGCGCCGCTGCAAGCCTACATGGGCGACTTTGAAGTGGCCCGCGACTACCGCATCGTCACCGACGAGCGCTGCAAGGCTGGCATCTACATCCAGGGCTTCAGCCAGGCCAGCCATGGCTTGAGCGATACCTTGCTGTCGGTGTTGCCGATTCGGGCGGATGAGATTGCGGCGTCGCTGTATGCGCTGGACCATCACCGTGGCAAGGCGTGTTCGGTGCAGGACCTGCTCCTGGCCACCGCCAGCTGACCGATCCGCTTATTGTGGCCAGAGCTTGCTCCTACAGACGGCACTTGTGACAAAGTGTGGCTATTGGTACTGTACAAAAAACCAGTATCGGTAGCCCTCCATGCAGTTGATCGAAAAACTCAGCATCCTCGCCGACGCCGCCAAGTACGACGCGTCCTGCGCCAGCAGTGGCGCGCCCAAGCGCAGTTCCGAGGGCAAGGCGGGGCTGGGTTCCACCAATGGCATGGGCATCTGCCACAGCTACACGCCCGATGGCCGTTGCGTGTCGTTGCTCAAGGTGTTGCTCACCAACTTCTGCCTCTACGACTGCCAATACTGCGTCAACCGCCGCTCCAGCGACGTGCCCCGTGCGCGCTTCAGCCCGGAGGAGGTGGTCACCCTGACCCTGGATTTCTACAAGCGCAATTGCGTCAGCGGGCTGTTCCTCAGCTCCGGCATCATCCGTTCGTCGGACTACACCATGGAGCAACTGGTGCGGGTCGCCAAACTGCTGCGCGAAGAGCATGACTTTCGCGGTTATATCCACCTCAAGACCATCCCCGATGCCGACCCGGCCCTGATCGCCGAGGCTGGCCGTTATGCCGATCGCCTCAGTGTGAATATCGAACTGCCCACCGACGCCAGCCTGCAAACCCTGGCGCCCGAGAAGCAGATCGGCTCGATCAAGCAGGCCATGCAGACCATCTACACCGGCGAACAGACGGTGCTCAACGAACCCCGCGCGCCACGTTTCGCCCCGGCCGGGCAGAGCACGCAGATGATCGTCGGCGCCGACGACACCGACGACAGCACCATCCTGCACGGTGCCGAGGCGTTGTACGGTAATTTCAAGCTGCGCCGCGTGTATTACTCGGCGTTCAGCCCCATCCCCAACAGCCCGAAAAGCGTACCCCTGGCCGCGCCGCCCTTGATGCGCGAGCACCGCTTGTACCAGGCTGATTTCCTGCTGCGCAGCTACGGTTTCAGCGCCAATGAGCTGTTCGCCGGCCCCGGTGACCTGGCACTGGATATCGACCCCAAGCTGGCGTGGGCCCTGGAGCATCGCGAGGTGTTCCCCCTGGACCTCAACCGCGCCGAGCCGACCCTGATCGCACGTATCCCCGGCATCGGCCTGCGCACCACCCAGCGCCTGGTCGACCTGCGCCGTGAGCGCAAGATCCGCTTCGAAGACCTGGCGCGCATGCGCTGCGTGCTGGCCAAGGCCAAGCCGTTTTTCATCACCAGCGACTACCACCCGCAGCAGGCCGACAGCACCAGTGTGTTGTTGCGCGAACAATTGCGGGACCGTCCGCAGCCGCAACAGATGGGGTTGTGGGGATGATCAGCCTGGAGTGCGACAACCTGTTCAGCACCTGGCGCGAACAGGCCCGCTGGTTGCTCAGCCATCAGGTCGACCCCAGCCAGGTCAGCTGGGGCGAGGCGCAGGCGGCGGACCTGTTCGCTACCGATGAACCTATCCCACCAGGGATGGGGCCGTTTCAGGCGCGCATACCCAAGGCGTTGTTGCAATTGTTGGAGTCCGCTGCCTGTTATCAAGGTGATCAGCGCTGGAGCCTGTTGTATGAAGTGCTATGGCGGGTCAGCCACGGTGATCGCACGGCCATGCTGGCAGGTGACAAGCTTGGCAGCGAGTTGCAGCGGCGCATCAAGCAAGTCAGCCGGGAGGCCCACCACTTGCACGCGTTTGTGCGCTTCATCGCGCTGCCGGCCGAGGCAGGGCCGGAACTGCCGGAGTACGTGGCCTGGCATGAGCCGGCCCATGACATTCTCAAGAGCGCCAGCGAGCATTTTATCGGGCGCATGGGCCGCCATCGCTGGATGATCGCCACGCCCCTGGACGGGGTCTATTACGACGGCGAGCAATTGATTCATCAGCGCCAGTGCCCCGAGGCCTGGCAGCAACTGGCGCAGAATGTTGAAGATCCCCACAGCGCCATGTGGCTGACCTACTACAGCCACATCTTCAACCCGGCACGCTTGAACCCTAAGGTGATGGAAGGGCATTTGCCCAGCCGCTTCTGGAAGAATTTGCCGGAGGGCAAGTTGATTCCAGGGTTGATCAGCGAGGCGCGTACGGGCAAGCAGAAGGATGGGCAGGCGAAGCTGGTGGGGGCCAAGCCAGGCAAAAGAATTGCAAACCCGGTCAATGTGGGAGCTGGCTTGCCTGCGATAGCGGTCGACCCGTCAGATGTGGGGTGACTGATTGATCGTTCCCACGCTCTGCGTGGGAATGCCACCCTGGACGCTCCGCGTCTGCTCTTGAAGTTGTGACGCGGAGCGTCATTGGATGCATTCCCACGCAGAGCGTGGGAACGAGCCAGCTGGATCAGGCCAGTTCGGTCGCGGTGTTCTTGACCACCGCCAACTCCGGATGCGCCACCAGCTTATCAATGTGCAACTCATCATTGTTCAACCAGGTCTCGGTCAGCACCCGGTAATGTTCCATATCCCGGCAGCGCATGCGCAGGCTGTAGTCGAACGGCCCGCTGATCAACTGGCATTCGAATACCTGCGGGCAGGCTTTCACGCAGGCTTCGAAGGCCTTTTGCGCCGAGCGCCCGCTTTGGTTGGACAGGGCCACCAGCACCAGCAGCGACAGCCCCGGTGAGACCATCTGCACATCGATGATCGCCCCATACCCACGGATCACCCCGCGTCGTTCCAGCTTGCGCACCCGTTCCAGGCAGGGCCTGGGGGTGAGGTGCACCAGCGACGAGAGCTTTTCGTAGGTAATACGCCCCTGATGCCTGAGTACGTCGATGATCGCTTCGTCGATGCGATCCAGCGTAGGGGAAGAATGGGGTCCGTGGGCCTTGGTATCCATGAGTTCACTTCAAACGGTTGGAAAGAAATTGCTGCAAGCGTTCGCTGGTGGGATGGTCGAGGATCTCGGCGCCGCCGTGTTCTTCGACTCGGCCCTGGTGCAGGAACAGCACTTGGCTGGACACCTGGCGGGCAAAGCCCATTTCGTGGGTGACCATCAGCATGGTACGACCTTCCTCGGCCAACGTCTGTATGACTTTGAGCACTTCTCCTACAAGTTCCGGGTCCAGGGCCGAGGTGGGTTCATCGAACAGGATAATCTCCGGTTCCATTGCCAGCGCCCGCGCAATGGCCACGCGCTGCTGCTGGCCACCGGACAGGAACGCCGGGTATTGGTCCGCCACGCGGCTCGGCAGGCCGACCTTGTCCAGGTACAGCCGCGCACGTTTCTCGGCTTCGGCGGCGCTCACGTTCAGCACCCGGCGCGGGGCCATGGTGATGTTTTCCAGCACGGTCATGTGGCTCCACAGGTTGAAGTGCTGGAACACCATGGCCAGGCGCGTGCGCAGGTTTTGCAGTTGCGCCTGGTGCGGCGCACGGGTGCCGGCGCGGCCTGGTTGCATTTCGATGCTGATGCCGTCCAGGGTGATCACCCCGGCGTCAGGCTGTTCCAGAAAGTTGATGCACCGCAGCATCGTGCTTTTGCCCGAGCCGCTGGCGCCGATCAGGCTGATCACATCGCCCTGGCGTGCATTGAGGGACACGCCCTTGAGCACTTCGTGTTCGCCGTAGCGTTTATGGATACCTTCGACTTGCAGCTTGATGGCCGCCGTGGCGGTTTTGCCGACGGGTATATCCATTGGATAAGCGGCCAGGGCCTGCGCGGACTGATTCATGGGTTAGCCTCGGGTAGGAACAAGAAAGCGCATCCAGCGACGTTCGGCCAGCCTGAACAGGCCCACCAGTGCAAAGGACAGCAGCATGTAGAGCAGGGCGGCGATGCCGAAGGCCTGGAAGGTCAGGAACGTCTCGGCATTGGCATCGCGGGCGACCTTGAGGATGTCGGCGACGGTGGCGCTAAACGCCAGTGACGTGGCGTGCAGCATCAGGATCATTTCATTGCTGTAGGCCGGCAGGGCGCGACGCAATGCGGCGGGTACGATCACAAACAGGTTCAGCCGCCAGCCGTGCAGGCCATAGGCGCGTGCCGCTTCGATCTCGCCATGGGGAATGTTGCGGATTGCCCCGGCGAAGATTTCCACGGTGTAGGCGCAGGTGTTGAGCACAAACGCCAACAATGTGCAGTTCAGCGCATTGCGGAAAAACTGGTTGAGCAGGGCGTTGTCCTGCACCACTTCCAGGCTGTACAGCCCGGTGTAGCAAATCAGCAGTTGGATATACAGGGGCGTGCCACGGAACAGGTAGGTGTAAACCTCCACCGGCCAGCGCAGCCAGAAATGCTCTGAGACGCGTGCCAGCGCCAGGGGGATCGACAGGCCAAAGCCGAGCACCACCGAGATAATGAACAGCCACAAGGTCATGGCGACACCGGACAGGCCGCTGCCATCGCTGAACAGATAGGCCAGGCCGTATTGCTGGAACAGTTCGATCATCGCGCCATCCCCTTGATGCCCAGGTTATAGCGCCGTTCCAGGCGCTTGAAGATGCGGTTGGAGAGGGTGGTAATCACCAGGTACACCAGGCCCGCGAGGATCAGGAAGTACAGCGGCTCGCTGGTGGACTTGCCGGCGTTCTGCGCGGCCTTGACCAGGTCTGACAGGCCGATGATGGACACCAGCGCCGTGGACTTGAGCAGCACCAGCCAGTTATTGCCCAGGCCAGGCAGGGCAAAGCGCATCAGTTGCGGGAACAGCACCAGGTGAAAGCGCTGCCAGCGACTCAGGCCGTAGGCGGTGGCGGCTTCCAGTTGGCCCGCCGGCACACTGAGGATCGCACCCCGGAAGTTCTCGGTGAAATACGCACCGTAGATAAAGCCCAGGGTGATCACCCCGGCGGTAAACGGGTCGATTTCAACGTAGTCCCAGCCGAACGCTTCGGTCAGGTCGTTGAGCCACAGTTGCAGGCTGTAGAAGATCAGCAGGATCAGCACCAGGTCCGGCACGCTGCGGATCAACGTGGTGTAGAGCGTGGCCGGCACGCGCAGCCATTTGGCGCTGGAGAGTTTGGCGCCAGCGGCGACCAGGCCCAGCGTAAGGCTCAGAGCCAGGGCGAGGAACGCCAGCTTGAGCGTCATCCAGGCACCCTGGGCCAGCATGGGGCCGTAGCCTTGCAGGTTGAGGAGGTCGTTCATGGGGAAGATCTCGAAGGAGTGCACGGATTTACTGTGGGAGCTGGCTTGCCTGCGATAACGGTGGTGCAGTCACGGCGTGGGTGCCTGAAGCACCGCTATCGCGGGCAAGCCCGCTCCCACAGGGGCACGGGTTGCCGGTTACTCGTTGTAGATGTCCTGATCGCCAAAGTATTTCTTCTGGATCTGTGCGTAAGTGCCATCGGCCTGGACGGCGGCGATGCCCTTGTTGATCAGCTCACGCAATGCCTGGTCGTTCTTGCGTAGGCCCATGGCGATGTCCAGCGGCAGGGTCGGGTCCTTGAAGGCCGGGCCGGTCTTGAAGTCGGCGCCTTCGGGCTTGGACAGGAAGTTGAGCTGGGCTTCGAGCTTGTCCGTCAGGGTGGCGTCGAGGCGGCCGTTTTGCAGGTCGGCGTAGTTCTGTTCCTGGGACTGGTATGCCTTGATCTGTGCACCGAGCTTGGCCAGGTGCGCGCGGGCATAGGCTTCCTGCAACGAGCCTTGCAGCACGCCAACGTGCTTGCCGTTCAGCGACTCGGGGGTGTCACCGAAGGTGGCGTTTTTGCGGGTGATCACCGAGGTGGGGCTGAGGAACAGGCGGTCGGTGAAGTCGATGACTTTCTCACGAGCCGGGGTCACGGCCATGGAGGACATGATCGCGTCGAACTTGCGCGCACGCAGGGCCGGGATCATGCCGTCGAATTCGTTGTGCACCCAGGTGCATTTCACTTCGAGCTTGGCGCAGATAGCGTTGCCCAGTTCGATATCGAACCCTTGCAGGCTGCCGTCGGCGGCGACAGATTCGAAGGGCGGGTATTCGGGGAACACGCCAAACCGGATTTCTTTCCAGTCCTGGGCGTGGGCAGCGGTGGCGCACAGTGGCAACAGCAACGCAGCGAAGAGTGATCGCAGAGGAGTCATGTGTCGGTCCCTATATTTTGTAATTGATGTCAGGGGCAGTGAATAACTGGGAGCAGAGAATGCTTCATGGTGGTGCGTTTTTTGTGTCGTTTACCCCCTGCGCAAAGCGCAAATTGCGCTGTTAAAACAAGCAATGCAGCGGAATCGGCTGCGGCACCGGCAAAATCGGCTTTTAACCCACTAAAATCTGGCCTGCCCTGGTCGCAAAGTGGCAGGCCAGAGCGGTTTCAGGCGCGCTTTTTATGCTGTACCACAGGTTGCTGGGCCAGGCGTGCGAACAGGTTTTTCGGGTCGGCCAGGTCCGGCACCAGCTCCAGCTCGCTGCCCACATCCAAGGCTTTGGCCACGTCCAATACATAGCGCAGGGCCGAGTAGTCTTCGATGGCAAAACCCACCGAGTCGAACAGGGTAATTTGGCGGTCATTTTCGCGGCCCGGCTGTTGGCCGTTGATCACTTGCCACAGCTCGGTGACCGGCGAATCTTCCGGCATATGCTGGATTTCACCTTCGATGCGGCTTTGCGGTTCGTACTCGACGATCACCCGGGCGCGCTCGACGATGCGGCGGTCCAGCTCGGTCTTGCCCGGGCAGTCACCGCCCACGGCATTGAGGTGCATGCCTGGCTCGATCATCTCGTCAGTCAGGATGGTGGCGTAGGCTTTGTCCGCAGTCACGGTGGTGACAATGTCCGCGCCTTTGACTGCCTCGGCGACGCTGGCGGCCAGGATCACCTTGATCGCCGGGAACGCCTTGAGGTTGGCGGCGAGCTTGGCGGTGGCCTGGGGGTCGATGTCGAACAGGCGGATTTCAGTAATACCGAGTATGGCGTGGAAGGCCAGGGCCTGGAATTCGCTTTGGCACCCGTTGCCGATCAGCGCCATGCTGCGGCTGTTGGCGCGGGCCAGGTAGCGGGCGACCAGGGCCGAGGTGGCGGCGGTGCGGATCGCAGTGGTCAGGGTCATTTCCGCCAGCAGCACCGGTTTACCGGTGTCGACGTCGCCCAAGGCACCGAACGCCATCACGGTGAGCATGCCGGCCAGGGTGTTTTTCGGGTGGCCGTTGACGTACTTGAAGGCGTACAGCGAGGCGTCGGACACCGGCATCAGCTCGATCACCCCATCCGGTGAATGGTTGGCCAGGCGCGCGCATTTCTCGAAATCCTGCCAGCGCAGGTAGTCGGCGCGAATGTAGTCGGCCATTTCGGTGATGCAGGTTTGCAGGCCTTTTTGCGAAACCAGGTAGCTGAGGTCGTTGACGTCGATGTAACGGGTCATGGCAAGACTCCTTATTGAAATGAGTGGCGGGCCGGCAGATGCACTTCGGCCAGCATGCAGCGGGCACTGCCGCCGCCGATGCGTTCGATGTTGTCGATATTTACCACCACCGGCCGCGTATGGCGTTCCACATGCTGACGCTGCGCCGGATGCAGGGCGCCCCAGGCACTGGCGGACATCACCAGCAACGGCTGGCCGTCCCGGTCGTGGACCTCCAGCATGTTGCCGGCGAAGGCTTCCAGCTGGTCGAAGTCCAGGCTGAGGATGTCTTTGCCGGTATCACGCAGGGAGCGTTCCAGGGCCAGGCGTTCGCTGTCGTCGGGCAGGGCCTGCAGGCACACCACCGCGAGGTCGCGGCCAACGCTCATCATCACGTTGCTGTGGTAGATGGGGGCCTGGTAACGGTCCAGGGCGTGGAACACGCAGAGTTGGTAGTCGAGGCGTTCGGCAAACTGGCGCAGGGCCGCGTGGTGGGTGCGCCCCGAATGGCAGGCGTAGCTGATGCGGTGCTGGCGGTCGAGTACCATGCTGCCGGTGCCTTCCAGGAAGATGTTCTGTTGTTCCAGGTGGCTGAGATCGATGGTGGTGTTGATCGCAAAGCGCTGCTCCAAAACTTGCAGCACGCCCTTGTTGCGCTCCAGTCGGCGGTTCTGGCCTTCCATGGGGTAGAGCACCAGGCTGCCGTCGGCATGGCTGCTCCACCAGTTGTTGGGGAAGATCGAGTCGGGCGTGTGAGGCGCCGGCGTGTCCTGCACCACCAGCACCTCCACGCCGTGCTGGCGCAAGGTGTCGACATAACCGTCGAACTCCTCCAGCGCTTTGTGCTGTGCACTGAGCGGGTCCAGCGGCGGGCGTTGGAAACGGTTGTTGATCGCGGTATCCGGGTTGAAGGCAAAGCGCGCCGGGCGGATCATCAGGACGGTGTTGGTGGTTTGCATGGGGGCACGGGTCCGTTGGGGATCTTGTGCCGCTATTGTGTGCGTTGCGGGGAAAGGATCCCGGCTGAAACGGCGGGGTGGTTCAGCCAAGAAAGCTGAAAACGGGAGTGGCGCAGCCGAATCGGCTGCCAGATTGAAATACGATCAAACTGTGGGAACTGGCTTGCCTGTGATAGCGGTGTGTCAGCCCCATTCATCTGGCTGGCCCACCGCTATCGCAGGCAAGCCAGCTCCCACATTGGTATTGTGGTGATTGTTATCGCTGTGTCAGCCAGGAGGAACCATGTCTACCGCTGTTCGCCTTGCCCAACCTTCCGATGCCGAAGGTATCAGCCACGTCATCCTGGCTGCGCTGCACAGCAGCAACGCACGTGATTACCCCGCGGATGTGATTGCGCGGGTTGCCAGCAACTTCACCCCCGACGCTGTGCTGGCATTGCTCCAGCGGCGGGTAGTGTTGGTGGCGACTCAGGATCAACTGATCGTCGCTACGGCCTCACTGGATGGCAATGTGGTGCGCTCGGTGTTCGTCAACCCAGCGCTGCAAGGGCAGGGCATTGGCCGATTGTTGATGATCGAGATCGAACTGCGCGCCCGTGAAGCCGGCGTGACGGTCTTGAGCGTGCCGTCCTCGCTGACGGCGCAAGCCTTCTACGCCAAGTTGGGTTTTCACAACGTGCGTGACGTGTACCACGGCAATGAGCGCACGTTGGTGATGGAAAAAACGCTGTTGTCCCGCCACCCCATAGGGCCTTATCGCGACCGTCAACACCGTGCCCAGGTGATTGAGTTATGGCAGCAGGCGTTTGGCTATGACACCGCGCATAACCTGCCGAGCCTGGCGATTGATAAGAAACTGGCGGTCAACGACGGGTTGTTCTTCGTTGCCACCGACAACAAAGCCGTGATCGGTACCATTCTCGCCGGCTATGACGGGCATCGTGGCTGGTTGTATTCGGTGGCGGTGCATACCGACTATCGGCGCCATGGCCTGGGATCGTCGCTGGTGCGCTATGCCGAACAGGCGTTGACGGCGCTGGGTTGCATGAAGATCAACCTGCAGATCACCGGCGGCAATGACGTGGTGGTGGGGTTTTATGAGGCGTTGGGGTATGGGGTGGAGCCGAGGATCAGTATGGGCAAGAAGATTGGCGAGAATATTGCGCCACGCTCTTGAAGGCGTAGAAACCAGTGTGGGAGCTGGCTTGCCTGCGATAGCGGTGGGCCTTTGATCGTTCCCACGCTCTGCGTGGGAATGCCGCCTGGGATGCTCCGCGTCCCGCCGGACAACAGGTGACGCGGAGCGTCAGGGGATGCATTGCATTCCCACGCGGAGCGTGGGAACGATCATATGCTGACTGACAGTTCGCTATCGCAGGCAAGCCAGCTCCCACAGGGTTTTGTGGTGTCGCTGGCTTTTGTGGCTGTCAGACCTTGACGATCCAACCCGCTGGCGCTTCCACGTCACCGGTCTGCACACCGGTCAGCTCTTTGTAGAGCTTCTGGGTGATCGGGCCGACTTCGGTCTCGCTGTGGAACACATGCAGCTTGCCGTTGTACTGAATGCCGCCGATAGGCGAGATCACCGCAGCGGTACCGCAGGCGCCGGCTTCCTTGAACTGATCCAGCTTGTCGATGAACACTTCGCCCTCGACCACTTCCAGGCCCAGGCGGGTCTGGGCCAGTTCGATCAGCGACAGGCGGGTGATGCCTGGCAATACCGAAGGCGACTTCGGCGTGATGAACTGGTTGTCGTGGGTGATCCCGAAGAAGTTGGCCGAGCCGACTTCTTCGATTTTCGAGTGGGTCATCGGGTCCAGGTAGATCGCGTCGGCGAAACCGGATTTCTTCGCTTCCGAGCCGGGCATCAGGCTGGCGGCGTAGTTGCCACCGACCTTGGCGGCACCGGTGCCTTGCGGCGCGGCGCGGTCGTAGCCGGAGATCTGGAAGTTGTGCGGCACCAGGCCGCCCTTGAAGTAGGCACCGACCGGGATGCAGAACACCGAGAAGATGAACTCCGGCGCGCTACGCACGCCAATGTTGTCTCCGGTGCCGATCACGAACGGGCGCAGGTACAGCGCGCCGCCACTGCCGTACGGCGGGATGAAGCGCTCGTTGGCCTTGACCACTTGTTTGCAGGCGTCGATGAACGCGTCGGTCGGCACTTGTGGCATCAGCAGGCGGCCACAGCTGCGCTGCATGCGGGCGGCGTTCTGGTCCGGGCGGAACAGGTTGATCGAACCGTCCTTGCAACGGTAGGCCTTCAGGCCCTCGAAGCATTGCTGGCCATAATGCAGGGCAGTGGAGCCCTCGCTGATGTGCAGCACATTGTCGTCGGTCAGGGTGCCAGCTTGCCATTCGCCGTTTTTCCAGACCTGGAGAAACCGCTTGTCGGTCTTGATGTAGTCAAAACCCAGCTTGTCCCAATTGATGCTCTCGTTACCCATGACACCCTCTATCTCTGGTCAAGTCGGATTTTTTTTCTGGATGGGCGCAACAATACTGCATTCTTGGCCGGTGTGGGAGGAGGGCGGCGGACCATTCAACCTCTGCATTGGCTGATCCACCGCTATCGCGGGCAAGCCCGACTCCCACATTGGAATGCATTCCAAGTGTGGGAGCTGGCTTGCCTGCGATAGCCACGCCACGGTTTTACAGGTGCAACGCGTGCCCCAATGCCCGCAGCGCGGCTTCCTGCACCGCTTCACCCAGGGTCGGGTGGGCATGGATGGTGCCGGCCACATCCTCCAGGCGCGCACCCATTTCCAGGCTCAGGCCGAACGCGGTCGACAGCTCGGACACTCCGGCCCCCACGGCTTGCCAGCCAACAATCAAGTGATTGTCACGTCGCGCCACCACCCGCACGAAGCCGGCTTTGGACTCCAGCGTCATGGCCCGGCCATTGGCGGCGAAGGGGAAGCTCGACACAATGCAATCCAGGCCGGCAGCCTTGGCCTCGTCCGGGGTCTTGCCGACCACCACCAGTTCCGGGTCGGTAAAGCACACCGCCGGAATTGCCGCCGGGTTGAATTCGCGGGCCTTGCCGCTGATCAGTTCGGCAACCATTTCTCCCTGGGCCATGGCCCGGTGCGCCAGCATCGGCTCGCCGCTGAGGTCGCCGATGGCGTACACGTTGCGCATGCTGGTCTGGCAGCGGCTGTCGATCTTGATCGCCACGCCGTTCATGTCCAGGTTCAGCGCTTCGAGGTTCCAACCCTGGGTGTTGGGTTTGCGCCCCACGGCGACCAGCACCTGGTCGGTGTCCAGCGCCAAGATGTCGCCGTTGGGGGCGCGCACCTGCAGTTTGCCGTCGGTAAAGCCGGTGACGCTGTGTTCCAGGTACAGCTTCACGCCGAGTTTCTTCAAGGATTCAGCCACCGGCAGGGTCAGCTCGGCGTCGTAGGCCGGCAGGATGTGCGCCTGGGCCTCGACCACACTGACGTCGGCACCCAGCTTGCGGTAGGCAATCCCCAGTTCCAGGCCGATATAACCACCGCCCACCACGATCAGGCGCCGGGGCACATGGGTCGGTGCCAGGGCTTCGGTGGAGGAGATAATCGGCCCGCCAATCGGCAGCATCGGCAGGTTGACGCTTGTCGAGCCGGTGGCCAGCAGCAGGTGTTCGCACTGGATGCGTTGCTCGCCCACCTCGACGGTCTTGCCGTCGATGACCTTGGCCCAGCCATGGATCACCTGCACCTTGTGTTTTTTCAGCAGTGCGGCGACGCCGGTGGTCAGGCGGTCAACGATGCCGTCTTTCCATTCCACGCTCTTGCGGATGTCCAAAGTCGGTACATCCACCTCAATGCCCAACTGCGAGCCCTGGCTATGGTGCACGGTTTGTTGGAACTGCTCGGCCACATGGATCAGCGCCTTGGAGGGAATGCAGCCAATGTTCAGGCAGGTGCCGCCCAGCGCCTGGCCTTCCACCAGGATGGTCGGGATGCCCAGTTGGCCTGCGCGAATCGCCGCGACATAACCGCCGGGGCCGCCGCCGATAATCAGCAGCGTGGTGTGCAATGTCTGAGTCATGCCCTTACTCCAGGAACAGGCTGGCGGGTTGTTCGAGCAGGCCGCGAATGGCCTGGATGAATTGCGCCGCGTCCATGCCATCGACCACGCGGTGATCGAAGGAGCTGGAGAGGTTCATCATCTTGCGCACCACAATCTGGCCCTTGATCACCATCGGCCGCTCAACGATACGGTTGACGCCGACGATGGCCACTTCCGGCAGGTTCAGCACCGGCGTGCTGACAATGCCGCCCAAGGCGCCAAGGCTGGTCAGGGTGATGGTGGAACCGGACAGCTCATCGCGGCTGGCCTTGCCTGTGCGTGCGGCATTGGCCAAACGCGCGATTTCTTCGGCAGTGCCCCACAGGCTGCGGGCTTCGGCGTGACGTACCACCGGCACCATCAGGCCCACGTCGCTTTGGGTGGCGACGCCCACATGCACGGCACCAAGGCGCGTGATGACCTGGGCTTCGTCGTCGTAACGCGCATTGATCTGCGGGAAGTCGCGCAAGGCTACCACCATGGCCCGCACGATAAACGGCAGCAGGGTCAGCTTGCCGCGTGTCGCACCGTGCTTCTCGTTGAGATGCACGCGCAACTCGTCGAGGGCGGTGACGTCGATTTCTTCCACGTAGCTGAAATGCGCGGCGCGCCGGGTGGCGTCCTGCATGCGCTGGGCGATCTTGCGGCGCATGCCGATCACCGGGATTTGGTGTTCGTCGTTGCGCTCGGCGTAAGGGTTGGCGGCAGTGGCGCCCGTTGCCGTGCCCTGGCGCAAGTAAGCCTCTAGGTCTTCATGCAGAATTCGGCCGGCAGGCCCTGTGCCCTGGACCAGGCGCAGTTGAATCCCGGCATCCAGCGCGTGTTTGCGCACGGCAGGCGAGGCCAATGGGCGTTCGCTGGCTTCACGGGCCACGGGCGCTTGCGGCGCTTTCACTGCTGCAGCGGGCTTGCTTTCTACCGGCGCCTGTACCGGTTTGGCTTCGGCCACAGGCGGCGCGGCCTTCGCCGGCTCGGCAACCACGGGTACATCCTTGGTATTGCCTGCGCCTTCTACTTCAATGCTGATCAAAATACTGCCCACTGCCATGACCTCACCCGGCTCGCCGCCGAGGGAAATCACTTTGCCGTGGACCGGCGAGGGAATATCCACCATCGCCTTGTCGGTCATCACATCCGCCAGCACCTGGTCTTCAACCACCAGGTCGCCGACCTTTACATGCCATACCGACAATTCAACTTCCGCGATGCCCTCGCCAATGTCCGGCATCTTGATAACGTGCGTGCCCATTCAGACCTCCATGACCCGTTTCAACGCCGCGCCCACTCGGGACGGCCCTGGGAAATACGCCCATTCCTGCGCGTGCGGGTAGGGGGTGTCCCAACCGGTGACGCGTTCGATCGGCGCTTCCAGGTGGTGGAAGCAATGCTCTTGCACCAGCGAGACCAACTCGGCACCAAAGCCGCAGGTGCGCGTGGCCTCATGCACCACCACGCAACGGCCGGTCTTTTTCACCGACTTGACGATGGTCTCCAGGTCCAGCGGCCACAGGCTGCGCAGGTCGATGACCTCGGCGTCGATGCCGGTTTCTTCAGCGGCGACTTGCGACACATACACGGTGGTGCCGTAGGTCAGCACGGTCACGGCCGAACCCGGACGCACGATGGCGGCCACATCCAGCGGCACGGTGTAGTAACCGTCCGGCACCTGGGCTTGGGGGTGTTTGGACCACGGCGTTACCGGGCGGTCGTGGTGGCCATCGAAAGGGCCGTTATACAGGCGCTTGGGTTCGAGGAAGATCACCGGGTCATCGTTTTCGATGGAGGCGATCAGCAGGCCCTTGGCGTCATAGGGGTTGGACGGCATCACCGTGCGCAGGCCGCAGACCTGGGTGAACACCGCTTCGATACTCTGGCTGTGGGTCTGGCCGCCATAGATGCCGCCACCGCAGGGCATGCGCATGGTCAAGGGCGCAGTGAACTGGCCGGCCGAGCGATAACGCAGGCGTGCCGCTTCGGAAATGATCTGGTCGGTGGCGGGGTAGACGTAGTCGGCGAACTGGATTTCGGCCACCGGGCGCAAGCCATAGGCGCCCATGCCCACGGCCACGCCGACGATGCCGCTTTCCGAGATGGGGGCGTCAAACACCCGCGAGCTGCCGTACTTGGTCTGCAAGCCTTCGGTGCAACGGAACACGCCGCCGAAGTACCCGACGTCCTGGCCGAACACCACCACGTTGTCGTCACGCTCAAGCATCACATCCATGGCCGAGCGCAGGGCCTGGATCATGGTCATGGTGGTGGTGGTGGTGGTCATGGCGGTTTCCAGTTCGATGCTGTTGTTGTGGTCGTTCATGTCACACCCCCAACTCTTGACGCTGGCGCTTCAGGTGCTCCGGCATCTCTTTATAGACGTCCTCGAACATGGTCGCGGCGCTTGGAATCTGGCCACCGGCGAGGGTGCCGTACTGTTCGGCTTCCTTCTGCGCCTTGACCACTTCGGCTTCAAGTTCGGCACTGACCGCCGCGTGTTCCTCTTCGGACCACTGGCCAATTTTGATCAGGTGCTGCTTGAGGCGGGCAATCGGATCGCCCAGCGGGAAGTGGCTCCAGTCGTCGGCGGGACGGTACTTGGATGGGTCATCGGAGGTGGAGTGTGGGCCGGCGCGGTAGGTGACCCACTCGATCAGGGTGGGCCCCAGGTTGCGGCGCGCACGCTCGGCAGCCCAGGCCGAGGCGGCGTACACGGCGATAAAGTCGTTGCCGTCCACGCGCAGGGAAGCGATGCCGCAACCGACGCCGCGTCCGGCGAAGGTGGTGGCTTCACCGCCGGCGATGGCCTGGAAGGTGGAAATCGCCCACTGGTTGTTGACCACGTTGAGAATCACTGGCGCGCGGTACACGTGGGCGAAGGTGAGGGCGGTGTGGAAATCCGATTCAGCAGTGGCGCCGTCGCCAATCCAGGCCGAGGCGATCTTGGTATCGCCCTTGATCGCCGAGGCCATGCCCCAGCCCACGCCCTGCACGAATTGGGTGGCAAGGTTGCCGGAAATAGTGAAGAAGCCCGCCTCCTTGACCGAATACATGATCGGCAACTGACGGCCCTTGAGCGGGTCGCGCTCGTTGGACAGCAGTTGGCAGATCAGGTCCACCAGCGGCACCTCGCGGGCCATCAGGATGCTTTGCTGGCGATAGGTGGGGAAGCACATGTCGTCGATATTCAAGGCCAGGGCCTGGGCGCTGCCGATGGCTTCTTCGCCAAGGCTTTGCATGTAGAACGACATTTTTTTCTGACGCTGGGCGACCACCATGCGGTTGTCGAAAATGCGCGTCTTGAGCATGGCGCGCATGCCGCGGCGCATGATCTCGGTGGAGACACCCTCGGCCCACGGGCCAAGGGCCTGGCCCTGATCGTCGAGCACGCGGATCAGGCCCTTGGCCAGGTCGGCGGTGTCGGCCGGTTCTACGTCGATGGCGGGTTTGCGTACCAGGCCGGCGTCGGTCAAACGCAGGTAGGTAAAGTCGGTCTTGCAGCCTGGGCGGCCCGAGGGTTCGGGAACATGCAGGCGCAGCGGTGCATACGGCTGGGTCATGGCTTTCTACGCTCTATCTTGTGAATTTCTTGTAGTGGGCGCGCTAGCTGACAGTCAGTCTTCGGGTAGAAGAAATCTTGTCCTACAACAATCATAGGCGTGGCGTAGAAGAATATTTATCTGTGTTTCATTGCGCTCACGGTCATTTGCGGATAAAAAAACTGCATAAACATAATAAACAGGTGATTTTGTCTCATGCGCAAACTGGACCGTACCGATATCGGCATTCTCAACGCCCTGCAGGAGAATGCCCGGATCACCAATGCCGACCTGGCCCGCTCGGTCAACCTGTCGCCCACGCCGTGTTTCAACCGGGTCAAGGCGATGGAAGAACTGGGGCTGATTCGTGAGCAGGTCACGCTGCTGGATGCTGATTTGCTGGGGCTGCACGTCAATGTGTTCATCCATGTGAGCCTGGAAAAACAGAACGAGCTGGCGCTGCAGCAATTCGAAGGGGCGATCTCGGATCGGCCTGAGGTGATGGAGTGCTACCTGATGGCCGGCGACCCGGACTATTTGATCCGCGTGTTGGTGCCCACGATTCAGTCGCTGGAGCGTTTCATGATGGACTTTTTGACCAAGGTGCCGGGGGTGGCGAACATTCGCTCCAGCTTTGCCTTGAAGCAAGTGCGCTACAAAACCGCATTGCCATTGCCGGCCAACGGCATCAGCCTCGGTTCCTGATTCAACACGGAACAAAATGTGGGGCTTGCCTGGGATGACGGCCTGCCAGCCGACGCCAATCTACCTGACACCCAACGATCCAACTGTGGGAGCTGGCTTGCCTGTGATGGCGGCCTGACAGCCGACGCCAATCTACCTGACACCCCCGCAGTCCAAATGTGGGAGCTGGCTTGCCTGCGATGACGGCCTCCCAGGCGACACATATCTACCTGACACCCCCGCAATCCAACTGTGGGAGCGGGCTTGCTCGCGAAGGCGGCCTGGCAGGCGACACAGTTGGATTGTGTACATATCCATTCCTGCGGTAACGGCCACCTAGGGTTCCGCTTTTACAGCCAGCCCTTTCAAGGTCTTCTGTAAAATCCCCTGAA
>NZ_JBZXEA010000027.1:0-30671 GCF_058725345.1 Pseudomonas sp. DW-iso17
ATTCCGAAACCCCAATTGCGAAAGCAGTTGGGGTTTTGTTTTGGGCGCTCGAAAATTCCAGCGCTTCTGGCAACATTAAATAAGCTGCCGTTGAGGGAATTCGATACAAAGTGTTTCTGCATTTTTGCTATGGTGCAGCACATTTTCACAAGGATTGATCCTTATCCGCAGGATGCGGCGTCGACCTTTTCCAACGAGATGCTGTAGAAATGCCTGAACCGATACCTATCAAAGATCACGAAAAAGAAAACCGCCTGGTCAACAAGCGCTTGCTCGCCTGTGCGGTGCTGGTGATTGGGATCACCTGTGCGCTGGTAGGGCGCATGTATTTCCTGCAGGTGGTGCAGTACGACTACCACTCCACAATTTCGGAAAACAACCGGGTCCACGTACTGCCCATCACACCGACTCGCGGCTTGATCTATGACCGTAATGGCGTGGTGCTGGCCGACAACCGCCCTAGTTATAACCTGACCATCACCCGTGAGCGCACCGCCGACCTCAAGGGTGAGCTGGATGAAATCGTCAATCTGTTGCACCTGCCTGCCGAAGACCGTGCGGTGTTTGATAAGGCGCTCAAGCAGGCCCGTCACCCGTTTGTTCCCGTCACGTTGTTCTACGAATTGACCGAAGAGCAGATCGCCGTTTTGGCCGTTAACGAGTTCCGTCTACCTGGTGTGGACGTCGAGCCACAATTCGTTCGCCATTACCCCCTGGGCGCGCACTTTGCCCACTCCATCGGCTACGTTGGCCGCATCAACGAAAAAGAATCCAAGACCCTTGATTCGGTGGAGTACCGCGGTACCCAATCCATCGGCAAAACCGGAATCGAGCGCTTTTACGAGTCAGAACTGCATGGCCATGTCGGTTATGAAGAGGTCGAGACCAACGCACAGGGCCGTGTGCTGCGCGTGCTCAAGCACACCGACCCGATCCCTGGCAAAAACATCGTCCTGAGCCTCGACGTCAAGCTACAGGAAGCCGCCGAAGAGGCCTTGGGCGACCGTCGCGGTTCAGTGGTCGCCCTGGACCCGCAAACCGGTGAAGTACTGGCTATGGTCAGTAAACCGAGTTTCGATCCGAACCTGTTCGTCACCGGCATCAGCTTCAAGGAGTACGCCGCGCTGCACGACTCCATTGACCGGCCGCTGTTCAACCGCGTGCTACGCGGGCTCTACGCGCCAGGTTCAACCATCAAGCCGGAAGTGGCCATTGCCGGTCTCGACAGCGGTGTCGTTACCCCACAAACC
The DNA here is from genome assembly GCF_058725345.1 of Pseudomonas sp. DW-iso17. Classification (NCBI taxonomy): domain Bacteria; kingdom Pseudomonadati; phylum Pseudomonadota; class Gammaproteobacteria; order Pseudomonadales; family Pseudomonadaceae; genus Pseudomonas; species Pseudomonas sp. DW-iso17. Next base: position 1,251 of record NZ_JBZXEA010000027.1, read on the forward strand.
CGAGTGTTCGACCCGGGTTACTATCAGTTGCCAGACTTTGACCACAAATACCGCAACTGGAACCACAGCGGTGACGGCTGGGTGGACATGGACGCGGCCATCATGCGTTCCAACGACACTTACTTCTACGACCTGGCCCATAAGCTCGGGATCGACCGCCTGCACGACTATCTGGCCGAGTTCGGCCTGGGCCAGAAAGTGTCCCTGGATATGTTCGAAGAGTCTGCCGGCCTGATGCCATCCCAAGCCTGGAAGCGTGCGACCCGTCGCCAGCCGTGGTTCCCAGGCGAAACCGTGATCCTCGGCATTGGCCAAGGCTATATGCAGGTGACGCCACTGCAATTGGCCCAGGCCACAGCATTGATTGCCAACAAAGGTGTATGGAACCGCCCGCACCTGGCCAAGACCATCAATGGCGTGGCGCCTGTAGATGAGCACCCAATGCCCAACGTGGTGCTCAAGGACCCGCGTGACTGGGAGCAGGTCAACCACGGCATGCAATTGGTGATGCACGATCCCCGCGGTATCGCCCGAGCGGCAGCGCAAGGCGCGCAATACCGCATCGCCGGCAAGAGTGGCACCGCCCAGGTGGTGGCGATCAAACAGGGTGAGCGCTACAACCGCAACAAGACCTTGGAGCGGCATCGCGATAACGCCTTGTTCGTCGGCTTCGCGCCGGCCGAACATCCGAAAATCGTGATTTCAGTCATGATCGAAAACGGTGAGGCCGGCGGCCGTGTAGCCGGGCCTGTGGTGCGCCAGATCATGGATGCCTGGCTGCTCGACCAGGAAGGCCACCTCAAGCCGCAATATGCGGCGCCGGCCAAGGCACCGGGTGATCCACGGGTTTGACTCAAACCCTCCACTCGTCCCAGCGCGCTACGCCGTCATAGGCCAGCCAAGGCACTTCATGGGCCGTCCAGATATGCGAGGTGGGCCTGACGCCCGGATCATCATCTAGCGTCGCCACCCGCACGATCACGTGGGGCTGATGCCCACGTTCAGCAATCAGATGCGCGCCGCAACGCGAGCAGAAATGCCTGAATTTGCCCGGCGAAGATTCAAAGGACGACAGCAACTCCTCACCCTGCGTCCAGCGAAAATGCTCACGCATCACCCCGGCCGTGGCAACAAACGCGGCCGCGTGTGCCTTGCGGCAGCTTTCGCAGTGGCAGTGGCTGATGGGCATGTCCAGGCTGTCGACTTGGTAGCGCACACCTTTGCACAAGCAACTTCCATTCAGTGGGTCAGTCATAACCTATGGCCAGGCAAGGAGGGGGTCATCATCATCGCGCACAACGCAAGGTTGCGCATTGGTTGATGTCGCCTAGTGTTCAGTGAAGGAGGTGACTCATGCACGTATTAGATCGCATCGAACGCAAGGTGCTGCTCAGCGCATCACGTAAACAGGTCTGGGAGGCACTCACGCAGGCCGAGCAATTTGGTAACTGGTTCGGTATCGCGCTTAAAGGTAAAACCTTTGTGGCCGGAGAAACCATCGAAGCGCCAATTACCTACCCAGGTTACGAACATGTCGTGTGGAAGGCCAGGATCGAACGCATCCTGCCCCAAACGCTGTTTTCTTTCTGGTGGCATCCTTTTGCAGTGGAAGAGGGCGTCGACTACGACAAGGAAACACCGACGCTGGTGGAGTTCACGATTGAGGATCGCGCTCCAGGCATCCTCTTGCGGGTCGTCGAGTCCGGTTTTGACCAGATCCCCGAAGCGCGGCGCCAGAAAGCCTTCAAGATGAACTCCCGTGGCTGGGACGAACAAATGAGCAATATCGAAAGCTATCTGAATCAAGCCTGACCCGAACGGGCATCATGGTTGATGCCCGGCTTCACGCCAGCGTGCATTCGATTGCTTTAGAAACTCATCTGCCACTGGCCGACCACCGCATGATTGCGGCTATTGCTACCCAGCTCGCCGTTATAACCGACACTCAGGTTCTGCTGCGCAGACAAACCCACCGCCAACCCCACTTCAACCATCAAGCCGTCGCGGTCCAGTGCGCTGCCTTCAATATTGAACGCGTCGCCGCCAATCAAAAAAGCCTGCCGAGTCTTACTGTCGACATTGCCATAGAGGTGCCGCCAGCCGAAGCTGGCCTGCGGGGTCAGGCTGATGCCATTGTCCAGTTGGCTCAGATGAGCCAGGCGCACCCCGAAGGTACTGCTGACATTGTCCTGGGTTTGTGCATCCACCTTGAGTGAAGCATCGCCGCCTTTCTCGCGGTAGTTGTCGCGGTGATAGCGCTGATAGCCGAGGTTGGCGAAGGGTTCGATATTCAATCGGCCGTTACCCAGCATGTAACCCATCTCGGCAAAGGCTTGCTGGCTATTGGCATCGTAATCACCCTTGGGGCGCTCGCTGAAACCTTCGAATTCCACTGTGCGCTTGTTGTTACCCCTGTGCTGGCTGTACGCAGCCCCCAGGCGCAACGCAACTGGGCCATCCTGGCGTACGGCATATGCCCCCGCGTGCCAGCTGCGCAATGAATTATCGACGTTGTGGCTGTCCATATCGGTCTTCGAATAGCCGCCCAGTACACCCAGGCGCCAGAGAGGCGACAAGGACCAGTCAATACCCAGCAGACTGCCTTGTGTGCGTTGCTGTGAAGACGCATTGCCGTGTTGACCATCAAGCTTGCCGTAGCTGCCGATACCTTGCAGCCACACGCGGCCTCGCGCGTTTGGATCATTCAAGTTGCGGGCACTGCTGGGGATGCCACTTATGGCCAGCTCAGGTGTTTGTACTGGATCAAGCCCGACGAGCAAGCTTGAACTGCTGCTCATCTGGCGCATGGCCGACAGCATGGACGTGGCCACCTGGCTGCTGGCCGCCAGTGTGGCACTGGCGAGGTTGGCGTTGCTGCTGCCTGCCAGGGCCTCGAGCGCGGCGCTGGCCGTAGTCTCCGAGGTGGCCAGCAGCGCGTCGTAGAGCGGGTTGGGGTTTCGCATCATGGAGGGCGGGGGGAAACTGCCATCCCAGTTGCTCCAGTGGCGCCACGTGATGGACTCGATGCTGTTGACTGCGTGGGCGGCGTTACGGGTACGGGCGTAATCGATGAACTCGACATCGTTGCGTGTGTAGCTCAGGTTCACCCGGTTATTGTCGTAGCTGAGTGTTGGCGTCAGGAAGGCGTAGTAGCTGCGCAGGTTGGAGTCATCAAAGGTCCCCGTGATGCTGCCTGCTTGCAGGACCGTGTACGTGCTGTGCCAGGGATAGTCCATCGAGTAACCCGGCTGCGGCCACAAATAGGCACCGTTGAGGCTGGCATTGCCGACCACATGGGTGGTCGCAGCACTGCCGTCGGGATAAGTAGCGAACTCGAATGCAGAGCCTGGCTTCATGATCAGGTTGCCGTTGACCTGAGGAGCGCCGACAACGGTATCCGTGATCAATCTCCCGCTGACGGTAAGATTGTTGACTGAGCCTCGGCCCCGGTAAGTCGCGCCTTGGTCGACGATCACGTCACCAGCGATGTTGCCCTGGTTGTTTAAGTGACCATTGGCAGAGAGGCGTGCGCCTTCGCTGAAATCGCCGCGACCATTGAGTACCCAGTAGCCGCGACTCACTTGTAGTACGTCAAAATTGCGCGTCGCCTCGACCGTCCCGTCGGGTTCACGCGTATCTGAAGGATAATATTGGTAGCCCTCCAGAATCATGGTGTTATGCCCTGCGCCGCCGTCAACTAACCCCTCAAAACGGGCGCCGGGGTACAGCGTCAAGGTGTCGTTGCCGCCCCCCATGTCCAGGGCTACACCATTACTCCCGCTGATCAGGGCACCGTTAAATACCCGGTCGTCGAAATTACCGATAAAGCGCGCGCCATAGCCATCAAGCCCACGCAGGTCGACGAAATTTCTCAGCTCCGTTGCGCCGGTTGCCGGCCCATCATGGCCATCACTGACTAAGAGGCCATTGTTGGCACCTGTGATTGAGCCGGTACGTGGAATGCCTGTGGAAGGATCAAACCTGCCGCCGTTGAACAGGTAGCCACCGCCAATCGATACCCCATCGCTGGTGTTGGCTCGTCCATTTTTGTCCGCTCCACCGGCGCCCCATGCCCGGATAACGCCAGAGTTTTCGATGTGGGCAATGCCTCCTATGCGTAGGCCATCGCCGTCGATATTCTCCAGGCGTCCTTCTCGTGCGCCAGTGATCGTGCCGTCGTTGTAAACCGTGGCATCACCCGTTATCGAAACCCCAGCGCCGTCACGTCCGGTAAGCGTGCCATTATTGCTCAGCAAATTGAGTTGTTCGCCTGAGATTGCATGCCGGGCGCCCGAGATTACCCCGGTGTTGTCGATGCGCACATCGGTCGCAGCGCCCAGGCTGATCGCGTCTAATTTATCGGCACTGATCGAGCCGTCATTTTGAATGAAGACATTGCGTTGCCAATCAGGCAGGTTTTGGCGAACGCTGACGGCGGTCGTATGGGTGGTGATGCTGCCGGTCTTGGTCACCCACAAACTGGGATTGTAAAAATAGCCACTGCCCACGGTGAGCGGGGTATTGGTTGGGGTATCGATGAATGCTTGAGCAAGGCTGGCAGGAGAAAGCGAGGCGCCGGAAACAATCAACGAAATAGTCAGGGCCAGACGGCGGGGGACGAACGACATGCGCGAAATCCTTTTCTTGAATCGCGCTATCTTCCTATATAGCCATTTGATATTGCCAGCGCATTCTTATCCTAAAAAGCGATGACATCCTTTTTATGATATTGCGCGCTAGATGTGCGTTTACCCGACGCCTTGGCCCGGATGCCGAGTAGAATCACGCCCTGAACGCGATTCTTGAGGTGCGGTACGGTGGATTTACAGCAGGGTTTTGTCCTGACCCGGCATTGGCGCGATACCCCGGCGGGTACCGAGGTCAGCTTCTGGCTGGCCACCGACCAAGGGCCACGGTGCATTCGCCTACCCGTGCAGACCTCGGTGGTGTTCATCCCGCAAGCCCACCGCAAGCCGCTCGATTGGCTGCTCAAGGGTGAACGTGATCTCGAGTTGCGCCCCTTGCAGCTATGCGACTTTCATCACCGCCCGGTTCTGGGCCTCTATGCGCGCCAGCACCGCCAGTTGATGGATATCGAGAAGCGCCTGCGCGCTGCCGGAGTCGATGTCTACGAAGGTGACGTGCGCCCGCCGGAGCGCTACATGATGGAGCGTTTTATCACCGCTCCCGTCTGGTTCGGGGGCACCGCTGATGCAAGCGGCACCGTGCTCGACGCGCAGATGAAGCCTGCCCCCGACTATCGCCCGCCCTTGAAGCTGGTGTCCCTGGATATCGAGACCACCGCCCAGGGCGATCTGTATTCCATCGCCCTCGAAGGCTGCGGCGAGCGCCAGGTGTACATGCTCGGCCCGCCGAACAAAACCGACGCGGTGGATTTCAAGCTCGACTATTGCGACACCCGTGCTCAACTGCTCGAGCGCCTCAACCAATGGCTGGCCACTTTCGACCCCGACGCGATCATCGGCTGGAATGTGGTGCAGTTCGACCTGCGCGTACTCCACGAACACGCCCAGCGCCTGAACGTGCCGCTGTTGCTGGGGCGTGGCGGTGAAACCATGGCCTGGCGCGAACACGGCAGCCGCAATCACTACTTCGCGGCGGCGGCGGGGCGGTTGATCATCGACGGTATCGAAGCGTTGCGCTCGGCCACTTGGAGTTTTGAATCCTTCAGCCTTGAAAACGTCGCGCAAACCCTGCTTGGCGAAGGCAAGGACATCTCCACGCCGTACCAGCGCATGGACGAAATCAACCGTATGTTCGCCGAGGACAAACCCGCCCTGGCGCGCTACAACCTCAAGGACTGCGAACTGGTCACGCGGATTTTCGAGAAGACCGAGCTGCTCAAGTTCTTGCTCGAACGCGCCAGCGTCACCGGGTTGCCGGCCGACCGTAACGGCGGCTCGGTGGCCGCCTTCACCCACCTGTACATGCCGTTGATGCACCGCCAGGGTTTCGTCGCGCCGAACCTGGGTGACAAACCGCCCCAAGCCAGCCCCGGCGGGTTTGTCATGGACTCGCGCCCGGGCCTCTATGAATCGGTGCTGGTGCTGGACTACAAAAGCCTTTACCCATCGATCATCCGCAGTTTCCTCATCGACCCGGTCGGCTTGATCGAAGGCCTCAAGCATCCTGACGACAGCGACTCGGTGGAAGGCTTTCGCGGCGCACGCTTCTCCCGCACCCGGCATTGCCTGCCGTCCATCGTCACCCGAGTGTCCGAAGGCCGCGAAGAGGCCAAGCGCGAGCGCAATGCGCCGTTGTCCCAGGCACTGAAGATCATCATGAACGCCTTTTACGGTGTGCTCGGCTCCAGCGGCTGCCGGTTCTTCGACACCCGGCTGGCATCTTCGATCACCCTGCGGGGGCACCAGATCATGCGCCAGACCCGCGCGCTGGTTGAGGCCCAAGGGTACGAGGTGATTTACGGTGACACCGACTCCACCTTCGTCTGGCTGGGCAGCGCGCACTCTGCGCAGGACGCCAATCGCATCGGCCTGGCGCTGGTGCAGCACGTCAACGACTGGTGGCGCGCGCACCTGAGCAACGAGTACGGCCTGCAAAGCGCCCTGGAGCTGCAATACGAAACCCACTTCAGCCGCTTCCTGATGCCGACCATTCGTGGCGCCGAGGAGGGCAGCAAAAAGCGCTATGCGGGCCTGGTCGTGCGCGAAGATGGCGGCGAAGAAATGGTCTACAAAGGCCTGGAAACCGTGCGCAGCGACTGGTCGCCCCTGGCCCGGCAATTCCAGCAGGAACTCTACCAACGCATCTTCCATCGCCAACCCCATCAAGACTACATACGCGATTACGTGCGGCGTACCTTGAGCGGCGAATTCGATGAGTTGCTGATCTACCGCAAACGCCTGCGCCGGCCCTTGCACGACTACGAACGCAACGTCCCGCCCCACGTACGCGCCGCGCGACTGGCGGACGAGTACAACGATCGCCTGGGCCGCCCGCGCCAGTACCAGCGCGGTGGCTGGATCAGCTACGTGATCAGCGTCAACGGCCCGGAACCGCTGGAAGTGCGGCAGGCACCCATCGACTACGACCACTACGTCACGCGCCAATTGCAGCCCGTGGCTGACGCAATCCTGCCGTTCGTGAATGACGATTTCGGTACCCTGGTAGGCGGGCAGATGGGGCTATTCTAGGTAATCACCACAGGCTCAATATTGCCCATCGCTCAGGAGGAAACGCCCATGTACACCCTTTACGGCACCGACGAATCCGGATCCTGCATGATCGAAATCGCCCTGCAGCGCTGCGCAGTGCCGTGGCATCGCGTGCAGGCCAGTTCCTGGCAGGACGGCGAGGGTAGCGACGCCCTTGCACGTATCAATCCACTCAAGCAGATCCCCACCCTGGTCACTCCAAATGGCCAGGTACTGACCGAAAGCGCCGCGATTCTGATCCACCTGGGCCTGGAGTATCCCAAGGCCGAGTTGCTGGCTGGCGATCGTACGCAGATCCTGCGCGGCTTGCTGTACATCGCCGCCAACTGCTATTCGGCGATCGGCATCATCGACTACCCGCAACGCTGGTTGGGCAATGCCGATGAGGTGCAGCAAGCACAACTGGTCAGCGGCACACGGCGCTACCTGCATCAGGCCTGGGTGGTGTTTGCCGATCAGTTTGCCGGCCAACTGTTTACACCCAGCAACGCGCCGAATGCACTGGGCATCATGGCGGCGGCGGTATCGCGTTGGGACGACGCGCGCGAGGTGCTCGGCAACCTGGCGCCGGGCTTTGCGCAGAGCCTGGAGCGGGTAGATGCCGACCCTGTCGTGGCCCCCGTTTTTGCCCGGCATTGGCCGCAGTGGAAGGTCTCGTAACCGGAAGAAACAATGACCAGGCCACTGTCCAAGCCCTTGCGTAGCGGGCTTCCTGACCTACGCTTCTCAAGGTGGTGTAGGAATCATCCTTGAATTTGGCTGTCGCAGACATGAAACTCAAGAACCCTGCATGGAATTCAAAGGAGGTGCGCATGCTCATCCGGTCGCTGACCCTGGCTACCTTGATGGCTTTTACGGGGCCGTTGTTGGCCGCTGATGATAATCCGCTCAAGCAGGAGTTGGGCAAGACGCGCCCCCTGGTGGTCGTGGAGCTTGATGCTGGAAACCCGACACTGGCAACGCTGAAGAAACAACTGGAAGAGGCTGCCATCAAGCAGTCCTTCGAAGAGCGCAGCATGGTGTTCTATACCGTGAAGTTCGGCAGCATTGGCGCTGAAGGAGAGAAGTTCGCCAAGGACCCAAAGGACAGCAAGAAGCTCACGCCGCCTGAAACCAACGCGCTGATCCGCGCCCTCAAGCTCGGCGTCGGCAGCGGCACCAAGGTGATTCTGATCGGCAAGGACGGTGAGAAGAAACTCGAAAAAACCGTGCCACCGGACAGCCTTGACCTGAAGGAGTTCTTCAGCGCCATTGACCAGATGCCTCAGGCGGAAAAGGAGCTTGCCGCACCTGCGGAGCCGGAGCCTGTTCCAGCCGCGCCAGCGGCTGCGGCCAAGGGCACCAAGCCCGCCAAGCCCGGCAACAAAGCCCCCAAGCCGCTGGAAGATTGAACAGGTCCCCTCCCACCGTTCTGGTGGGAACCGGCCTCAGGCTTTCCACGGCTTGAGCCAAAGCCCCAACCCCACCAACACCAGCGCGCCGGCCAGGCTACTCAACCCCAACTGCCACCCATCGTTGTGCAAGGGGTGCAGGGCCAGCGCCGCCACACCCAACAGCACCCCGCTCAAGCCCCACTGCAATGGCCAGCCCAGTTGGCCGAGCAGTTGCTGGCGGTGCATCAGCAACAAGTTCGTCACCACGACGCCACCCAACGCCGCCAAGGCGATCCCCGGCAGGCCGATACAATAGGGCAGCACCACCAGCAAGGCGGCGTTGACCAGGCTGCCCAGCAGTTCGCAATTGAGCGGCAGGCGCGTGTCGCCGCTGGCATAGGCATAGCGAGCGAGCATCGCGTTCCAGGCGCCAAACACCAGAGGCGTGGCGAACCAGGCCAGCAGCGCCGGCAGTGGGCCATCGACGCTCTGGGCGGGCATCAGCAGATGGATCAGCGTGGGGCTGGCGCCAATCAGGCCGAAGGCCGCAGGCAGGCTCAGCAGGGTCGCTGCATCCAGGCCGCGACGCAGCAGGGCCAGGCGCTGCTGACCTTGTTCGCCGCTCATCATGCCCAGCAGCACTTGGTTGAGGCTCATCAGGGCGATCAATGGCAGGTTGATCAGCTTGCGTGCGAGGTTAACCCACGTCACCGCGCCTTCCCCCAGGAAACTGGCGATCAATCGCTCCAGTAGCGCCAGGCCCTGGCTGGCCACGTTGCTGGCCAACAACGGGCCGATGCGGCCCAGCAATTCGCGGCCTGCCAGCGGGTCGCCGCTGATCTGCCACGGCCGCCAGCCGAAAGACCAGACCGGCACCAGCAACGGTAGGCACATCAACACACTGCCGGCAAAAAAGCTCATGGCCAGTTCGGCACTGTCGCTGGAGCTGCCACGGATAAACAGGTACAGCACCGGTGGCAGATTGAACAGTAAAGAGCCCAGGCCCGGCAGGACAAAACGTTGGCGTGCCTGTAAGGGAATACTGAACAGCCCATGCATCACCAGGCCCGGCGCACAGGCGGCCAGCCAACGCAAGTTAGCGGCGGCTTCGGCATGGGCCGCCACGTCCAGGCCGGGGCCGATCAGGCGCACCCACAGTGGCGCGCCCAGCGCCAGTACGACAAACAGCGCCAGGCCCACTCCCAGCAGGCGTGGGGATAGGCTGGCCAGCCAGGCCTGCTGGCGGTGTGGGTCGCGTTGTTGATAGAGGGGCAGGGCAGCCGCCGCAAGCAGGCCGGCGGCCAGGGTCATGCGCAATGCTTCGGGCAAAAACACCGCCACCAGAAACCCGTCGCTGCGACTGCCCGCGCCCCAGGCCGCCACCAGCAGCCATTCGCGGGCGAAACCGGCGACCAGCCCTGCGAGGGTCGCGATGGTCAGCCAGAGCGTGCTGCCGAACATCAGTGAAACAGGGTGAACAGGCCTTTGCCACCCACCTTGTAGTTCAGATCATGGCAACGTTCGCCCATGATTTTGGCCCCGGAACCGCCAATGATTTTGTAGGGGGCTACTGCCTTGGCCACCACGGTATTGGCGCTGATCACTGAACCATAGCCCAGGTGCGTGCCGTAGCCGATCAACGCCCGGCTGCCGATCCACACGTAGTCGTCGATGTAGATCGGCCCGGAAATCGACCAGAACTCTGGTGCCTGCAAATCATGACTGCCGGCGATGATCAGCACGTGGGAGGCGATCGCCACGTGGTTACCGATCACCAGCCCGGCGCGGGCGTCCACCTGGCAATGCCAACCGATTACCGAATCGTCGCCGACCACCAGATTGTGCATGCCCAGCACCTCGGTGTTACGCCACAAGCTGGAGCCCTTGCCGATCTTCGCGCCACCCAGGCGCAGCCAGGCGATGCGTACATGGTGGCTGGGGATCTTGTTGATCAAGATGTTGTAGGCCATGTCCCAGACACTGCGCCACCGGTCTTTGACGGTCGCCCAGTTTTTGCCGTAACGCGGCAGTAGCTGGGCCGCAAGGTCCTGTTTCATCCGGTGGAACAGGCGGCGCGCCACCGGGTGCTCAATCGCGGTTTCCAGGTCGATGGAGCTGATCCAGAAGCGCTTGTTGTCGCCTTCGCCTTCTTCAAATACCACGTCGTTGGCCAGGCACCAGTCCAGCGCCTCTTCCAGGTCCGGCAGGCTCACGCCCATTTCAGCGGCCAGCGTGGGGAGGCGGTCACGCAAGTCGGTGGAGTGGATCATCCGGTGCTTCATGGTTGGTTATCCTTTGGCGCAATAGCAGCAACAGGGGCGGTAATGGAGGGGCGCAGACGCACCTGTTGCAGGCTCATGCCCATCAACAGCCAGAACAGCGCGATCAGTACAAAGGTGAAGCTGAAATAATGGTCGAAAATCCCCGTCAGCAGTGCCGCCAACACACCACAGAGGCACCCCAGCCACAGGGCATTGTCGGCGGTGACTTTGCGCACCTGGCCCAGGGGGCGCACTTCGCGCCACCACAACAGGGTGACGGTGATAAACAGCAGCATCCCTGGAATGCCGACTTTGTAGATGAAGTTCAGCCACAGGTTGGAGATCCCCAACAGATTGGAGCCGGGCACGGGCGGGTCGATCTTGAAGCCGATCCCCAGGGGGTAGGTCGCCATGGCGGTGGGGAACCGGGCGTACTCGTCAAAGCGGATTTCGGTACTGGCGTTGGTGGTCGAGAAGATGGTCAGCAAGCGCTCCTGCAACGGCGGATAGAACATCACCAGCGCAACGGCGAACGCCGCCCCGATACCGATAATGCGTCCGCTGTTCGGCACGCGCTTGTAGGCCAGCCAGATCAATACCAGCGCCAGGGCCACGATGGCACCACGGGAAATACTCAGCAGCAGGCCGGCACACCCCAGCACCGCCACCGCCAGGCCCAGGGCCCGACGCCAGCCGCTGCGGGTCCAGCCATAGAACAGCGCCAGGGGAATAAACAGCACCAGCACGCCACCGGTCAGGTTGGGGTGCACCCAGGGCGAGGCCATGCGCGTGTAGTTGGCAGAGAAAATATCCTTCACCGCTTCCGGGTGGGCGTATTTGAGGTCGGTGAGAATATCGATCATCGACATCGCATTGCGCGTCTTCAGGAACATGAAGATCGACAGCAGCAGCATCGCCAGGTTACCCAGCAACAGGGCGACCACCACCTTGTCGCGGTCGGCGTCGGTGCGCAGCAACAGCGGCACGATAAACAACATCGACAGGTTCATCAGCCAGCGCACCCAGTTCACCGGCCCGTTGCCTTCGGCATGGATGATCAGCATGCCCCAGATAAACGGAATGGTGCTGAACAGCATCAGCCACATCAGCGCCCGCTCGGTCGGTCGCCACAGCATGAAGCCACGGGTCTTGCCGATGAACGATTGCCAGAACACCCCGACCCAGGTCAGCCCCAGCACCGCCTCGCTGACGGTGGTGCGGATGCCCAATTGCAAGGTGGTGTAGGGAATACTGGTGGCCAGTACCGCGAAAATCAGCAAGCCCCACAGGGGAAAGCGGATCAGGGTCAAGGCCACGGCCACACCGGCTACCACCAGCATGACCTTGATCGGCGACAGGGCCAACAGCAACCCGCCGAACACCAGGCCCAGCAGCAGACTGACGAATTTTCCTGGCAGCATTAGCGGTCCAATTCCTTGAGCAAAGTGTCCAGGCGCGCGCGATAAGCCGGTTCGGCAAATTGCCGGGCCCAGGCGCGGTGTGTTTCGCCGTCTTGCGTGGCCTCGGCGCCGGCCAGTTGTTGCATGACCTTGTGCAGTTGCTCGGCGTCATGGGGGGCGAAGCGCGGGGCATCGGGCGGCGCGATTTCATCCAGGGCGCTGCCGCGTGCCACTGCTACCGGCGTGCCGACACTCAAGGCTTCCACCACCGGCAAGCCAAAGCCCTCGGCATAGGACGGCTGCCACAGGCACGCCGCATGACGGTAGAGCGCTTGCAGTTGGCTGTCCGATAAACCGCTGCACCAATGCAGGCCCGGCAGCTCACCGAGTGTCGCCGGTACATCGCTGGGGTGGCCCACCAGAACCAAGTCCGGCACCTCAGGGTTCAGCGCACGGCAGGCCTGCCATTGGCGCAGAAAGAACTCCATGTTCTTGCGCGGCTCCCGCGTGCCCACCACCAGCCAGTAACGCGCCGGCAGGTTGGCGGGCAGCGGTTCTGGCGCTGCATTCAATTCGGGCACCAAGTTGTTCAGCACGCGGAACTTGGCCCGTGCCCAGGGGAACAGGCGCGCGGCTTCATTGCAGGAAAACTGCGACGGGCACCACACCCGATCAGCCTGCCACACCGACCAGGCAATCGAGGCCCCGTCGATCAGGCGGTAGGCCAGGGCCTTGAGTTTGGAGCGATGGAAGTTGCGGTGGGTCAACTGAAACAGGTCATGCAGCACCAGTACATAGCGAGTGCCGGCGGGTTTACGGCACAACGGCAAGCCCATATTGGCGGTGGCGATGTACAGGTCGATCTGCTGCTCGTGCAGCGCCCTGGGCAAGAACCCGCGCTCGAACCGCAGGCGCACTTGTGGGCGTTGCAGGCCGTCCAGCGGGCTGGCCCAGGCCGGGCAAACGGCAGTCTGGCGCTGCGGATGCTCCAGGGGCGCTTCGCTGAACAGCACCACCTCGGTGTTGCCCCGCGCGCGCAGGGCGTCTTCCAGGGCCACGACCTGGCGGGCGATGCCCGAAGACGGCGCAACCGTGGCGGGGCGATAGTCCAGGGCTACACGCATGGCTGAGACTCCTTGGCGGTGAGCAAGCTGCGGTAGAGGTGCTCCAGTTCATTAGCCGCCACCGCCCAGTCGTGGTATTGCCGCGCGTAGTCGCGTGCCGCATCGGCCAGTCGCCCGGCCAGCGCCGGTTCATCCAGCAGGCGCACAACGGCGTCGGCCAGGGCCTCAGCGTTTTCGCCGGCCAAGTAATGTACCTGTGGCTGTACCGCCAACCCGGACACGCCCTGGGCCGTGCTCACCAGCGGCAAGCCGGCGGCCATCGCCTCCAACACCTTGAGCTTGGAGCCGCCGCCATGGCGCAACGGGGCGACAAAACCGGCGCAGCGGCGTTGCAAGGCACACAGGTCGGGAACAAACCCCAGCCACTCGATACGTTCATCGGGCCAGCGCTCGCGCCAGTGTTCGGGTAAGCCATAGCCGACCACTGCCAGGCGTGCGCTCGGGCACTGCAACCAGAGCCTGGGGAAGATCTCGTCGAGCAGCCACTGCACGGCGTCCAGGTTCGGTGCGTACTCGTAATTGCCGACGAACAACAGGCGCTGGCTCTGCGCATCGGCGCTGACCTCGGCAAAGGCGCGGCTGTCGACCCCATTGACCACCACGCTTACCGGCGTCGAGGACAACGGCCGCATGGCCTGAGCGTCCGCCTCGGTCACGGCGACCACATGAGCGGCGGCATCGAACGCCTTGCGTTCCCATTGCCGGCAGCGCCACTGGTCATACTGTACAAACGGTGCGGCCCACTTGGGGAAACGGTCGTAAGTGGCGCCGCCGAGGCTCGATTCCAGGTTGTGCTCGGTCAGCACAAACTCGCGCCGTTGCTGCTGCAAGGTGCGCAGAAACGGCTGCAGGCTGTAGCTGTGTTCTACCTGAATCACGTCCCAGCGCTCATTCAACAGTTGCGCAAACTGGGCCTGCAACGGTGCCGACAGGCCGTTGACCGTGGTCAACAGCGGCCAGGGCGCGAACAGGCCGCCGAGCAGGGTCAGCGGATGTTTCAGCGGCCGGCGTGGAACCACGATCAGGCGTTCGAGTAACGGCTCCAAGGCCGCATGCGCCGCGTCATCGGCCGGCGTTTTCGATTGCGCCAGCAGCGTGATGCGATGCCCGCGCTCACTCAAGGTGCGCAGCAAATGGTACTGCCGCGTCTTGCCGCCGCTGGTGGTCGGCCACGGCAGGTAGGGCACAATCCAGAGGATTCTCATGTACAGCTCTCCATGCCCGGGGCTACCACACCAGTATCTGCAAACTTGGCTTCACCGCTGGGCGAATACCGTTGTCGTCGCTCAGGGTTTGCCGGGCGCCGGTCAGCGGGTCCAGCAGTTCTGCGTGTTTGATGCCGGGCAGGCTGATGCTGCTGCCTTTGGCGCTCCAATACATCAGCAGGTGTTTTCCGTCAGGGCGGGTCCAGGCCACGCTGTAGAAGCTGTCCGGTACATCCTGCAACTGCGGCGTGTTGCCGGGTTCAAGCGTGGGGCCGGTAATCTCCAGGAAGCGGGCGAGGGCGGTGTATACCGGCTTGGGTTCGCCATCAAGGTTCAACAGGCCGTAATGCTGGTCGCGTGGCGAGGCGCGTTGGTCGAGGTCGGACAGCGCGAACAGGAAAATCTTCTGGTAGTCCTGGGACGCCATCAACGCCAGGCGGCGCAAGGTGTAGTCGGCCTGCCCGTCGATACCGATCAGGTCCTGCATCTCCTTGGGGCCGGCGTAGCTGGACCAGCCCCACTCGGTGGCCCATACGTTCTTGATCCCGGCGCCGTGCAGCATTGAGTTGAGTTGATCACCGCGCAGCAGCACTTCGTTCTTGCCCGGCTCATCGGTTTCCGGGGTCATCGAATAAGGGTGATAGGCCGCGACCATGCCCAGGTTTTGCACACCCAGCGCGCCGAGTGCTTCGAACATCAGGGTTTTGCCACGCGGCGGCATTTGGCTGTAGTACGCCATGCCGCCCATGACCTGCAGTTTGCCGGGCGCGGCAAGGTTCAGCGCCTGGTGACTGGCCAATAACAATTGCCCGTACTCCTTGGCGTCGACTTTGGGGCGCCAGTTGTTCGGCAGGTTCTGCTCGTTCCACACCTGCCAGGCATCAATAGTGGGGTAGCGTTTGGCCAGAAGTGCCAGGCGCAACGCATACACTTCCGGATCCCGCGGTCGGTACTGATCCTGGAACTGCGCACCCTTGGGGGCGGTGGTGATAAAGGGCGCCGAGCCCACCAGGTAAAACACCGAGCGGATTTTTTCAGCGGTCAGGGTGCGGTCCAGTTCATCGAAGGTGCTGAGCTGATAACCGTCTTCTTTGGGTTCCAGGCGATCCCAGTGCAGGTCGACCCGCACCCATTGCAATCCAAGCTTTTTATACTGCTTGATCTGCTTGTGGTACTGCTCGGGTGTGAACCACAGAAAGTGTGCGTTTACGCCGAGAAAGTCCTTCCAGACGACGGTGCGCTCCGGGGCCAGGTTCACCGGCTGCGCATCGACTTTTTCACTCAACAGCAGGGCGCTACCGACGGCGATTGACAGCGCCAGCGGCAAGTAGCGCCACAGTGGGCGAACGGATGACAGGTTCATCGCAACGGCTCCTCACAAGCATCCCGAAATAATTCAGCAAACCGCTGGGCCGTGTTGGCCCACTGGCGTTGGTGGCCGATTTCTCCAGCCCGGGCGGCCCATTGCTGCGCCTGTTGCGGGTCAAGGATCAAGCGGCTCAAGGCGTTGCTCAAGGACGCTGTATCGCCCTGCTGATAGGTGATGCCATTACCGCCAGCCACCTCTTCGGCAAAGGCGCGGGCGTTGGAGGTGATCACCCCGCGCCCGCATGCATTGGCCCACGACAGCGCGCCACTGGTGCCGCGCATTTGCCCTAGGAAACTGAGTTTTTTCGATTCGCGATAGGGCAGCACCATCACGTGGTGCGCCTGGATCGTAGAAGGGATCTGCGCCGATGGCAGGTCCAGTTGCCAGTCCACCACATCCTCAAGATGCAGGGCGCTGATCTGCTCGCGCAGGCCATCAAGGTAGTTGCCGGCGGGGTCAAAGGTCATTTCCGGCGCGGTGCCACCGGCCAGGGTCAGGCGTACCTGGCTTCGGCATTGCGGGTGGGCGGCCAGTGACTGGGCCAGGGCCTGGAGCAGGTCTTCAATGCCCTTGCCACGGTAGATAAAACCGAAATACAGCAGGCGCAACGGTGCCAGTGGCGGCAACGCCTGGGGCACGATGGGCAGGTTGCCATGGGCAATCACCGCCACCTGTTGCGGGCGCAGGCCCATGCGCTGGCGCAGGCAGTCGCCGCCCAGGCGGGTGAGGGTGATCAGGCGGCGCATGCCTTTGGCCAGGCGCCGCTCTTCGTGCAAGGTCAACGGGTCGGCCAGCAGCGCCGCCGCCTGGGGCAGCGGATGGGGCAGGCGTTCAAGCAGGGTCAAGGGGAAAAACAGCTTGGCCCGGCGCCAGATCAGGCGCTCCGGGTCATGCACCGTGGCGGTCAACGGCAGGTGCGGTTGCGCCCGGCGCAGGTACTCCAGCGCCTGGAACTCACCGAAGCGCCCACCCCCCAGTTCGGCATGCACCAGGTCCACGCCGCGCCAGTCGAAGGCCTGCAGGCGCTTCAACTGTTCAGGCAATTCCAGGCAGCCGGCGAGCGGGGTCACCACCTCCAGCCCCTGTTCGATCAACGCATGGCGCAGATGCGCGGCGTAATCGGCGATCCCGGTCTGCTCCGGTGGCAGCGGCGCCAGCAGTGCGATACGCATCAGGCCGCCCCGCGCCAGCTGTTGAGTCGTGCCAGCACCTTGGCCGGCACTTCGAAGCGACGGCGGTTGAGGATCATGCCGTCGACTTTGCCGAACGCGGTGGTCAGCAACGACACGGCATTTTCGATCGTCGGTACGGTGCTGGTGCGGGCCTCGATCACCAGTACGATCTGGTCAGCGCGGCGCAGCGTCAGGAAGGCCTGCGGGTTGGAGGACAGCGCCGAGGCGTCCAGCAGCAACACCTCACCCGGCGTTGGCGCGCTCGCCCCATCGACCGAGACGCGGTGACCACGTTCCTCCAGCAGACGCTTGAGTTGCGAGGCGATAAAGGTCACACCCTCGCCATGGCGCGCCGAGGTCAGGCCCAGGGCAAAACCGTCGGCGGCAATGCGATCCAGGGGCAGCAGGCTGTACAAGCGATAAAGGCTGGCGGTGACGGCTGCCGGCGTTGCGTCTTGCACATCGGGAATGCTGCTCCACAGCGGCACATGGAACATCTCCTGCAAGCGCGTGCCATCGTGGATGCGCTGGTCCAGCAGGTACAGCACATAGATGGTCAGCAAGCCCACGGCCACGCCGGCGGGAATGGCGAACAACAGCATCAGCAGGCTCTTGGGAAACACGCGGGCCGGGTTAAGGGTGGCGTGTTCGATCAGGGCAATGTTACTGATCTGGCTGTTGTCCAGTTCGTGGTCGATTCGCGCCTGTTCAAGATTGTCCGAGTACAACGCATAGCTCTTTTCGGCCGTGCGCAGTTGTTGGCTCAGGGTGTTGAGTTGCGGTTCATCGGTCATCGCCTGGTCACGCTGGGCGCGCAGTTCGGCAAGGGTCTTGTCGTAGTTCTCGATTTCCCCGGCCAGTTTGCGCTCTTGCAACTGGGCGTCGATCATTTGCTGTTTAACGTTGATCACCAGGCTGTTGGGCGCGGTGTTCTGCGAGCGTTCCAGGCGTGTAGCTTCCTGGGCGCTGAGGGCTTCCATGTCGCGGATGTTCTGCTCGATCTGATTGACCTGCGGCGTGCCCGGCAGGTAAGTGCGCAGCAGCCGAGCCCGCTCCACTTGCAGCGCATTGAGCTGGCGCTTGAGGTCGAGCTGGGTGGGGTTGAGGCTGGTTTCGCGCATCGTGACCACGTCTGCCGGCTGGCTCTTGATCTGCTGGCTGGCGTTGGCCAGGAGGCTGCGAATCCCCGATATCTGGTTCTGTGCGCTGACCTTGGCATCGGTGACGCGGTCGATCTGGTTGGTCAGGTTCTTCAGGCGTGCATCGACACTGATCGAGTCGATCTGCTTCAAGCGGCCTTGCAACTGATCTTTCAGACTCTGGATGTTCTCTGCCACCTTGGCGCGTTCGGTTTCATAGAAGGTGTGCAGGCTCTTGCGCCCGAGAATTCGTGCACGCTCTTCAAGGTAGGCATTGACCCATTCCTCGACGATTTTTTGCGCCACCGCCGGATCGTCCCAGGTGAAGGAAATCTCGATCACCGAAGAACCCGGCTCGTGACCGGCGGTGAAGTTCTTCTCCAGTGAGGTCGCCAGGCGTTCCAGCGGGCTTTGTTTCTCGGCAAGGCCGACGAACTGCAGCACACTACGAATGCCATTGATGACTTCGCCCACGCCCTTTTTGATGTAGAACTTGGTGACCTTCCAGAAGCCTTGCGGCGGTTCGGCGGTCATCGCCATATAGCGCTCGGCGACGATATGCACGATGGGCCGGCCGGTGAGCATTTTTTCTTCGTCGACAATCGGGTCGTGCTGGGTGCTCGGGGCAATCAGCGTCTGACGGTTGGCGGCTTCGATCGGCAACGTGGTGTTGTCCCGGCCCGGCTTGACCAGCAAGCGCGCGTCCGACTCGTAGCGAGCCGGCAACAGGAAGGCACCCAGCACGGCAACGACGATCGTGGTGATCACGGCCAGTTTGAATTCGCGGCGGTAGATGAAAAACAGCCGCAGCAGGTCGCGAAGAGAGCGGATTTCGATCACAGGATCACTCCATTGCATATGGGGGTTACGAAAGGCGGGAACGCTTGGTTCGAGTGATACGAAGCCCGCTTCATAATCCTTGGCCTGCGTTGATGGTTGGGTTGTTGTAGATGGTGTTGCCGCTGTTTTTCACGTCGCTCTTGTTCAGGTCGTAATTCAAGCCAATGCCAATCCCTTTGTTGATCGGAAACAGCTTGGTGAAGTACATGTCCACGGCCTCCACCGTCGCGCCGATGCCCGACTGCGGCACAAAGATCAAATCGCCGCGCTGCAACGCCACCCGCGGGTGATTGGGGTTGGTCAGCATGCTTTCCAGGCTGATGAAGTACGTCCTGTACTTGCCATCGGGCCCGGTACGCAGCAAGGCCACGTTGGAGGCATCCGCCGAGGGCAATACACCACCGGAGCTGAGCAGCGCCTGCTCGACGCTGACGTTGCCGGCCAGGTCGAAAAACGCCGGGTTGGACACCGCGCCGCCGATAAACACCTTGTTGCTCGGTGCGCTGGCGATGTTCACCGTCACCGCAGGTTCGCGGTAGATGCGCTTGTACTTCTCGGTGATCTCCTTGCCCAGGTCTTCGGGCGTGCGCAAGGCCGCCTTGACCCGGCCAATGTTGGGTACCGAGATCACGCCGTCGGGGCGCACCACGAATATCGTCATGTCATCGGCCGCCGCCGGCTCCTGGGCATCACGCACGATACGCAGCGAGTCGCCGCTCTGGATCAGCACCTGCGGCGGTGGCAGGTCGGCCAGGGTCAGCGCCGCTTGATGGCCGGCCTTGAGCGTAGTGTTGTCAGGAAGCGGCACCCGCGCGGGGGTCGAACAACCGGCCAGCCAGATTGAGGTGCTCAAAAGGCCGAGCAGGGTAAGACGGAAACGTCGGTTGATAGTCTTCATGACGGCTCAAGTCCAGTAGGTGGAAAACATGCCCAGGCGCCGTTTAAGCGCGTTGGGCAGGTGGCGTTCAAGGTGGCCGAGGCGATAGCCCAGCAATTTAAAGGCACTGCGCACCACCACTTCGGGGGCGCGATACAGCGCGTTGGCCTCGCGCAATGCGTGCAGTTCGGCCAGCACATAACGTTTGCCTTCGCCGCCGGCGTCGCCAAACGCCTGGCGAATCCACGGTTCGCGGCCGTAGAACACACCGATATCGAAGTAGCGGCGAAACTCTTCCAGCAAGCGGTAATCGTGGGAGTGATACACCTGCGCGCTCGCGGCATAGCGCACCTGGTAACCGGCCAGCAGCATGCGCGCGGCCACATAGGCGTCTTCACTGCCAATCACATCCTGGGGGAAACCGCCCACCGCGCTCAGGGCGCTGCGCCGGTACACCGAAAACGAGTCAGAGCTGAAGCAGGTCTTGATGCCCAGTTGCGCTGCATCGTCCAGGCGCTTGGTGCGGCTGGCCGCCGGGTAATTGAAGTGCCGCGACTGCGCGCCGAGCACGCCGGCGCCGGGGTGCGGCAGCTGCCGTCCATAGGCCACGCCATTGAGCGGCTCCAGTTGCAGCTCGCTGATCAGGTTGGCGAAGGTCTCGGCGGTGGCGGGAATCGCGTCCTGGGTCATCACGATCAAGGCGTCGCCGCCCACCTGTTCACTGGCCCAGCGCCGGGTGCCGCCGTGGTTGAAGTCGCGGGCATCAATCACCTCCACACGTGCGCCAAACTCGCGAAAGCGCGCCACGGTGTCATCGCTCGATGCGCTGTCGACCACCAGCATCTCGTCCGGTTGCAACGTCTGCATGCGCAGCGCTGGCAACAGGCGGTCCAGGTGACTGGCCGCGTTGCGGGTGGGGATGATCAATGACGTACGCATCAGGGCTTCACTTCAACTGGCGCGCGGCCGTAGATGTCGTCATAACGCACGATGTCGTCTTCACCCAGGTACTCACCGCTCTGTACCTCGATCATCACCAGGTCGATGATGCCGGGGTTGGTCAGGCGGTGCTTGTGCCCGGCGGGAATGTAGGTGGACTCGTTCATGTTGAGCAGGATCTCGCGTTCGCCATTGGTGATCATCGCTGCGCCGCTGACCACTACCCAATGCTCGCTGCGGTGATGGTGCATTTGCAGAGACAGCGAGCCTTTGGGCTTGACCACGATGCGCTTGATTTTGAACCGCGTGCTTTCCTCCAGCACCGTGTAGGTGCCCCAAGGCCGGGTGACAGTGCGGTGCAGGCTGAACGCCGGGTGATTCTGGCGCTTGAGTTCGGCAACGATATGCCGCACGTCCTGGCTGCGATGGGCGTCGGCGATCAGCAGGGCGTCCGGGGTGTCGACGATGATCAGGTCGCGCACGCCCACCGCACCGAGTACCCGCTTGGGCGAATCGATGTAGCAGTTATGTACGTCGTGCAGGATCGCCTCGCCATTGATCTGGTTGCCATTGTCATCACTGGGCGTGAGTTGGCGCAGGGCTTCCCAGGAGCCGATATCGCTCCAGCCAATGTCGCAGGGCACGACCGCGACCTGGGCGGATTTTTCCATCAGCGCCACATCAATGGAGATATCCGGCGCGGTGCCGAAACCTTCAGGGCTCAGTTCGCGCTGGCGACTGCTGCTGTTTTGCAGGCTCTGGCTGTGCTCCAGTGCCGCCTTGGCCGCCTCCAGAACCGCCGGGGCGTGGCTGGCCAATTCTTCCAGCAGGGTGGCTGCCTTGAAGCAGAACATGCCGGCATTCCACAGGTGCTTGCCGCCGTCCAGGTAGCCTTGGGCGGTGGCTTGGTCGGGCTTTTCGACAAAGCGCTGCACCCGAAACCCAGCGCCCAGTGCCGGCCCTTGTTCGATATAGCCAAAGCCGGTTTCTGCTCGGTCAGGCTGGATGCCAAAGGTCACCAGGTAACCGGCCTCGGCCAATGCGCGGGCTTTTTCCACCGCCTGGGCAAAGGCGTCTTCATCGAGGACCAGATGATCGGCCGGCATCACCAGCAACTGCGCGTCTGCGCCGAAATGCTCCTGCACATGCAACGCAGCCACGGCGATGGCGGCGGCGGTGTTGCGGCCAAACGGCTCCAGCAGCAGGTCGAGGCCCAGGCGCTGGGTGTTCACCGCGCGGTAGTCGTCCAGGGTGCGAAACAGCAGGTCGCGGTTGGTCACGGTCAGGATGCTGTCGACGCCCGGCAAGTGACTGGCCCGCAGGAAGGTCTTCTGCAACAGGCTCTGGTCGTCGCGCATGCGCATGAACGGCTTGGGCATGTTCTGCCGCGAAACCGGCCACAGCCGCGTACCCGAACCACCGGAGATGATGCACGGGATCAATCCGTTAAGTGGGTTCATCAATAGACTTCCTTGGTGGAAAGAACGGCCGGGACCGTCATGAAAACGATGTAGAGGTCCAGCCACACGGACCATTTGGCGATGTATTCCAGGTCGTATTCGACCCGTTTCTGAATCTTGAACAGCGTGTCGGTCTCGCCGCGGTAACCATTGATCTGCGCCCAGCCGGTGATGCCAGGCTTGACCCGATGGCGCGAGCTGTATTCGCTGACCGCTTGCTCGAAAGGAATCCCGGCCGCCTTGGTGGCCGTGGCGTGGGGGCGCGGGCCGACCATCGACATATTGCCCAGCAGTACGTTGAACAGCTGGGGCAGCTCATCGATGCTGGTCTTGCGGATGATCCTGCCGACCCGGGTAATGCGCGGGTCCTGGCGCGTGGTCTGGTTTTCGGCGTTGAGGTCGGTCTGTTCGACGTACATTGAGCGGAACTTGAATACCCGGATCAGGTTGTCGTTGTAGCCAAAGCGCTTCTGGCGAAACAGCACCGGGCCCTTGGAATCGAGTTTGATCGCGATGGCGGTCACCAGCATCACCGGCGACAGCAGCAGCAGGCCGATGCTGGCCAGCAGCAGGTCTTCACAACGTTTGATAAAGGGCGACCAGCCCCGCAGTGGCAACTGCGAGGTGTTGAACATCAGGATGCCGCCCACATCGGTGATGCGGTTATGGCCGTAGCGCAGGGCGGCCATATCCGGCACCAGCATGACGTTCACCGACATCTGCCGCAGGCGCTTGACCAACCCGTTGATGCGCTGCTCGGCAGCCCAGGGCAGGGTAATCATCACCTGGTTGACCTGTTCGGAGCGGATCAGCTTTTCCAGATCGCGGGTATTGCCTAGCAACGGCAGTCGGCTCAACTCCTTGGGAATGCGCTCGGTACGGTCGTCGATAAAACCGATCAGGCCGGAGCGGATGTCACTGTTGCGCGACAGGTGTTCAGCCACATGCACGGCCGTGTCGGTAAAGCCCAGGATCACGGTGCGCTGGAGGAATTTGCCGTTATCCATCAGATGGCGGTACAGGCGCAGCATCAATATCCGCTCCACGCCAAACAGCACCAGGCTCATGGAAAACCAGGCCGCCAGGTTGCGTGGGCTCAACTGTGGGAAGAGCAGCAGGATCTGGTACATGAACAGCAGGATGCAAAACGCCGAGACCCAGGCCACCAGCATCACGCGAAAACGCAGGCGGTTGCTGAACAGATCCTCGGAGTACACCCCCAGAGCCTGGAACAGAATGATGGTCAGGAGCGCAAAAAACACCAGCAGGCCCAGGTAGTGGTTGCGCATGTGCTCGGCGACGGGGTCCGGGTAGAACAACAGAATAATGGCCGGCACCACAGCCGTAAGGCCGTGGATCAGTTTCACGAAAACGACAAAAAACTCAACGAAACCGGGACGAGTCAGAAACAGGCTATCGACCGACGATTTACCGCGCATAAATCAGATCCTCAATACACCACCAGAACGTTCCTATTCGTTTGCTCATCCATAAGGCAGCTTTGCTTTACAAGTGGTGCAAATCGAACAACTGCTGTTGCTGGGTAATACGTAATGCCTGTTCAGACGCAGGAATTTACGGAGTGATGGCTAAATAGTGGCTCTCTTGAGGGTCCGTGTCAATGTTTTGGCTTTTTGGCCTTTGCCGTCAATGGCTCTCGTAAGGCCTCCATGATATGACGATTAATTGACATAAGAGGGTACGCTTTCAGAAAAATCGAGAATTGATGCTGGCTTTTTGGAGTGTAGGAACAAACGTAGGGATTTGCCTGGCAGCGAAAAAAAGCTTTCTGACGATGGCAGGAAGGGGAAGTTGTAGGAGCGAGCAAGCTCGCTCCTACAGGAGGGGCAGTGCCTAGAAGTTGCCTTTGAGGCTCAGGGTCAGGTTGCGCGGCTCTCCATAGAGATTACCCCAGCCTGAGGTGCCCACGGTCTGGTAGTAATTTTTATCGAACAGGTTGTTGCCATTGAGCGCCACGGTCCAGGTGTCATCCACCTGATACGCCAGGCGTGCATTCCACAACGCATACCCGGCCTGTTCCAGTTTGATGGTTTGCAGCCGGTAGTTGCTGCTTTGGGCGTTGACCCCTGCGCCGACTGTCCATTTCGACAGCGCACCGTCCAACTGGTAGTCGCCCCACAAGCGCAGCATATGCCGTGGCACGTAAGTGTTGGACACCGCGCCTTCGGCTGCGCTGTCGATGTTCTTCAGGTTCTTGGTTTGCGTGTAGGTATAGCCGCCAAACACTTGCAGGCGCTCGATCAATTCGCCGCTCAGCTCGGCCTCGACCCCTTGGGCGCGAACTTTGCCCGTGTCGGTGTAGCAGTAGCCGTCGGAGGAGCTGCCGCAGCGGGTCTCGAAATCGGTTTGGGCGGCGTTTTTTTCGATGGCGCGAAACAGCGCCAGGGAGCTGTTCAGGCGCCCGTCAAACCATTCGCCCTTGATGCCCAACTCATAGTTCTCACCCATTTTCGGCTTGAGGGCCGAACCGCTGACCGTAGCGTAGGAGCTTTGTGGCTGGAAGATATCGGCGTAGCTGGTGTACACCGAAAGGTTGTCATTGAGGTCGTAGATCAGCGCGGCGAACGGCGTGACCACCCCGGTTTCCTTGGTGCGTGCATCCTGGTCGGTCCACTCGCCCCAGGCCAGGTTCAGGGACTCACGGCGGTTTTCATACCAACTGACGCGACTGCCCAAAACCAGCATCAAAGGTTCGGCCAGACGCAGGCGCAAGGTGGCGTAGGCACCGTATTGAGTGGCGGTTTCCTTGACCGTGCCGCCACGGTACATGTTGGGCCAGAAGGTGTCGTCGGCAGGTTCCGGGAAGTGGTGGTTGGGGTTGAAGACGCTTTGGCGCTGGGGCAGGTTGCGGATCGCATAGACATCGTCCTGAGTGCCACGGCTGCCATTGGCGCCGAGGATCAACTCATGTTGCAGGCCAAAGGCTTCGAATTGACCATCGATGTAGGCGTCCAGGCCGTAGTCTTTGTGATCGTAGTCCAGCAAGGCTGCATAGCTGGTGAGCGTGGGGGCCGGGTTACCATAGTCCACGGTGCTTTCGCTGGCGGCGTATTTGATGTCTTGCAGGTTGCGGCTATGCACGGCGCTGACTTTGAGCTTCCAGTCGTCGTTGAAGTGATGGGTCAGATCGGCGAACAGCGTGGTGCGCTGGCTTTGCCAATCGTTCCAGGCCTGGCCCAGGCAGGTGGAGCGGCTCAGGCCGAGGCTTTTGCCGTCGCGATAACGCGGCAGGCCGCTCCAGCACGGCGTGGAGTCGACATCCTCATAGCTGGCCCCGAAGCCCAGGGTGGTATCAGGGCTGACATCCATGTCCAGGGCCGCGTAAAACGCCTGGTCCTGACGCTTGGCAAGGTCCATGTACGAGCCACGATTCTGTTGGCTAACCGCCGCGCGGCCACGCACCGTGCCGCTGTCGTTCAATGGGCCGCCGGTGTCGAATTCGGCGTGATAGTTATCCCAGGTGCCCGCCGAGAGGCCAAGGCTGGTGGTGGGCTTGTCCTGGGGCCGTTTGCGTACGAAGTTCACCGCACCACTGGCGGTGCCGGCGCCCTTGAGCATGCCAGCAGCGCCCTTGAGGACTTCCACCCGATCATAGATCGCCATGTTCGCGCTGAAACTGTCGGCCTGTACGTAGTCCTTGCCGATATCCAGTGGCACGCCGTCGAATTGGTATTGGCCGAGCATCTTGAAGCCCCGGGAGTAAAAATACTTGCCGCCCATGGGTGATTCGTAGCTGGTGATGCCTGGGGTGCGCTCCAGCAATTGGTCGATGGTGGTGATGTTCTGGTCATCCATCAGCTTGCGGGTCATCACACTCACCGATTGCGGCGTGCGTCGCAGGCTGTGTTCGCCCTTGCCGATGGTCACGGCGCCGGTGGTGTAGGAGCCGGTGCCTTCGGTGGTGGCGCCCAAACGATCACCGGTGATGGTGGTGGCGCCCAGGTTCAGCGTCGAGCCGGCTTGCTGCTGGGGTAGCAGTAACCAAGCGTTCTGGCCCTGGCTTTGCGCCTGCAAACCCTGGCCCTGAAGTAACCGGTTCAGGGCCTGTTGTGGGGCCAGGGTGCCGCTCAGCCCCGGGCTGCTTTTGCCTGCCACGCTGCCAGCGTCATACGACAGGCTGATACCGGCCTGCCGCGCAAACTGATCAAGGGCGCCCGCCAGCGGCCCAGGCGCAATATTCCAGGCGCGGGCCTGGCGCTCGCTGCCGGGCTCCTGGGCACTTGCGGTATACGGCAAGGCGCTGGCCGCCACGCACGCGCCAAGGAGGGTGGCATTGAGGGCGTGTCTGAGGGGTGAACGTTTGGAGGGGAACGCTTGCATGACCGCGGGATGCTCCTGAAGGAAGTGGACAACACGGGCCTGTTGATCGGCCTCTCCTTACAGGTCGAATGGCAATGAGAATTCACCTCATTTATTTTGCAAGGTCACACGCGAGCGGAGACGGTCACCCAGTAACGGCTACGGTAGGTCACATCGATTGCCAGCGATTGCGCCACCAACTTGAGCACCTGGTCGGTGTCGTCCAGTTGGTAAGTGCCCGACACCCGCAGCCCCGCCACGGCTTCGCTGCAACGCAGCAACCCATTGCGATAGCGGCCCAGCTCGGCCAGGAAGTCCTCCAGACGCATATTGTGGGCGCTGATCACGCCGTCACTCCAGGCCCAAGGGTCCAGGCCGTTGTTGGGGGACGGGCGGATACCGTTACGGTTGAACACCACCTGTTCGCCAGGCTTGATCACTTGGCGTGCCGTACCGTCATGGCGGTCGGCAAACACCGCCACCGCACCCTGCTGCACGGCCAGCAGGGTGCCTTGGGGTTCTTCGCGCACCAGCAAGCGTGTGCCCAGGGCGCGTAGGTAACCGTCGCGGGTATGCACCCATAGCGGACGGCGGTCGACGCCGGTATTGATCAATATTTCACCCTGGCGCAGGTTCACCAGCCGTTGTTCGGCGCTGGAGGTAATGTCGACGGCGCTGGCGCTGTTGAGCTGGACTTTGCTGCCATCCTCCAATGCTACCCAGCGCCGCTCGCCAGTGGCGGTGCGGTAGTCCGCCATCAAGGCGGGCAGGGGCGTGTAGTCGCGGCCCAGCCAGGCTAAACCTGCGGCGCCGGCAAACAGCCCGAGCATTTTCAGGCCTTCACGACGGCTGATGTGCCGGCGTGCGCCGTCGAGTGCATGGCGACTGACATGCGCCGGCAAGTGGTTGAAATCGTCATTCAGGGTGGCGACCCGTTGCCAGGCCTGCTGATGCGCCTCGCTGGTCTGCAGCCACTGCTCAAAGGCCGCGGTGCTGGCGTCGTCGGCGGTGTTGTAGCGCAGCTTGATCATCCACTGGATGGCCTGGTCGACCAGGCGCGAGTCAGGAGTCGGCATAGCGCAACCGGTAACAGGCGTGCAGCGCCTTGGACAGGTCGCGCTCCACTGTGGCCTTGGACACGCCCAGGCGCAGGGCGATCTGTGGACAGGTCAGGCCGTCCAATTGGGCCAACAGAAACGCCTCGCGCACCCGTGGCTTGAGCTGGTCGAGCAAACGGTCGATGCGCTCCAGGCTGTCGAGGATCAGCAGCCGTGTTTCCTCGCTCGGCACCTCCATTTGCGCAAAGTGCGCCAGGCTTTCCAGGTAGGCGCGTTCCAGTTCGCGGCGCCGGTATTGGTCGATCATCAAGCTGCGCGCGATGCTGCTCAGGTACGCGCGCGGCTGCTGCAAGGTCTGTTGCTGACGCGCGTTGAGCAGGCGCACGAAGGTGTCCTGCGCGAGGTCGGCGGCGCGCTCATGGCAACCCGTGCGCCGGCTCAACCAGCCCCGCAGCCAGGAATGGTGGGCTTGGTAAAGCTGGCCGATGGCAGCAAGGTCCAGTGGGTGATTGCTCGACATGGTCATCCTGGCGCAGCAGGCTTAATTGATAATGTTTCGCATTCTAGACGTTGGTTGTGGCATTCAGCAATCACTCGGTTCGCTGCGTGAGCAATGTATCCAGCACAATTTTTTGTAGCGCCTGCCAGCGCCGATTAATCTGGATTTTTTCCCAGCGGACGGTTCGACCATGATCAGCCTCGTCACACTTGGTGTTTTTTCCGGCGCTGTGTTGCTGTTGTTGCTGTCACCGGGGCCGAACATGGCATTTGTCATCAGTCAGGGCGTCACCCATGGCTGGCGCGGCGGCGTTGCTTCGGCCCTGGGCATTGGCGTGGCCGACCTGTTGCTGACAGCGTTGACCGCCATGGGGGTGACGGCGTTGGTCGCCAGTTGGCCGCCAGCGTTCGACCTGATCCGTTATGCGGGCGTGATTTACCTGCTGTGGCTGGCCTTCAAAACCTTGCAAAAACGCCCCGGCCTGGACACCGCTCACGTCGGCCGCGTGGCGTTGGGCCGAGTGTTTCTGCAGGCCATGCTCAACAGTTTGCTCAACCCCAAGGCGTTGTTGTTTTTCATGGTGTTCCTGCCACAGTTTGTGCGGCCCGAGGCGGGGCCCATCGCCTTGCAACTGATGGTGCTGGGCGGCGTGCTGACGTTGATCGCGAGCGTGTTTCACATGCTATTGGGCCTGTTTGGCGGGGCGCTCAGCCGCTTCTTCGCCAAGCGCACCAAAAGCGCCTGGCTGCAGAAGTGGGGCTTGGCAGCGGTGCTGACGGCGTTGGCGGTGCGCTTGGCGGTGATATCGCGTCCTGCCTGAATGACAGGCGGGAAGCCAAGCAAGTTTCTTTGTGGCGGGGGAGCTTGCTCCCGCAACGGCCCGACAGCCAATGCTCATCTACCAGACACCCCGCAATCCAACTGTGGGAGCTGGCTTGCCTGCGATGACGGCATGCCAGCCGACGCCTATCTACTTGGCACCCCGCAATCAAACTGTGGGAGCGGGCTTGCTCGCGAAGGCGGCCTAACAGGCGACGCAGTTATACCGAGAGCATATCCATTCCTGCGGTAACGGCTACTTAGGGTTCCGCCCTGACGGCGGCTCACTTTCGAAAAGCGCGAAAGTAAGCAAAGCGCTCTTGCCCCACCACTCGGCACCTCGCTTAGGCTCGGTGTGCCCGTAATCCGC
>NZ_JBZXEA010000028.1:0-27071 GCF_058725345.1 Pseudomonas sp. DW-iso17
TGACACACCGCCTTCGCGGGCAAGCCCAATGCCGATCAATTAAACGAACGCAATGTTCAAAGCAACGAAGATCCAATGTGGGAGCTGACTTGCCTGCGAAAGCGATAGTGCAGCAACAGATGCAGCGACTGACACACCGCCTTCGCGGGCAAGCCCAATGCCGATCAATTAAACGAACGCAATGCCCAAAGCAACGAAGATCCAATGTGGGAGCTGGCTTGCCTGCGATAGCGTTAGTGCAGTAGTAGTTGCGGTGACTGACACACCGCCTTCGCGGGCAAGCCCGCTCCCACAGGGGAACTGCGCTTAACCCTGACTGGCATTAGCCCAAGCCCGCACACCAACAGCCGCCAGCCTTCGCACAGCCCTACTTGAGCTCCTTCACCAGGTACTGCGCAGAAATCTGCGTAATCCCGGTCAACGCCCGGCGCAAAGCTTCAGGGTCCGTGCGGTAGGTTAACGGTGTATAGCCATAAACGTTCTGACCATTAAACGGCGTGACCGCTTCAAAGGTGCGCCAGATCATCTCATCGCCGCGATCCATCTGCGCTAACACGTTAAGGGTCGGATAAATCACACTGCTGAAACCCTGGGTCAGGCGAAAGCCCCACTCGGACACGGTCAACTGAATCTGCGCATCGGCGGGCTCATCATCGCCGACCACCTTGAGCGTCGAAGTCTTGCCCAACTCATCGACAAAGCCCTGCTTGAGCAACACGCCTACATCGAGTTTTTCCGCCTCCATCACCGTCAGAATAGCCACCGGCGTCGGCATCTCGGCCAACTGCCCAAGCTTCATGCCGCCGGCAAACCCGGCGCCACTCAACGCCGCAGTACCCAGCTTGGACGCCCCGCTGGTCATGCCAACACCCGCGCCAACCCCGGCACCCAGGGCCGCGCCCCAGGCCTGTTCGCGGCCGAAGTACACCATGTTCTTTTCCCACTTCACGGGCAGGACTTTGACGGTCTTGATCTGCGCGCGGTTTTCGGGAGTGAGGGGGTGGCTGACGCAGCCGCCGAGGATGAGGGTGGTGAGGAGAATGAAAAGGAGGTTTTTCACATCAGTCCTTTAATGTTTGCAGTGAATACGAGAAGTCGGCAGAGCCTGGACCCTGCCGACACACTGGCTCAACTCATTTGCTTTCTTTGGCAATGGTGCCCAAGGACGCATCCTTGACCAGGTAACGGCCTTCGACTTCGCTCAGCGCTTTGAGGCTGTTACGCGCCACGGCGAAGCCCATTTCGACTTCCTGCTTGAGGTAAACCACCTCACCCGCTTTGACATCAATCGGCATGTCCGCCCAGTTTTCAGCCTTGGAGCTGATCACGTGTTTGCCCGGCGTCACGAAAAAATAGATGTACTGGTTACCACGGTTGTAACCCATCTCCGAGTCGGCTTCCTTGTCATCCAGGAACACATTGAACCGCACCATCATCCCGACATTGCTAGGGCGCACGACGTACACCAAACCTTTATCGGCCACGGCAGCCTTGGGCAGCGAATAGTTCGCCACGTCAGCCTGCATCTTCTCCACCGACGGCGTCGAGGAACAGCCAAACAGCGTGGCAAGGGACAGAACGACAGCGGCTTTGCAGAACAACTTGATCATGTATTTCTTCCTTGTGGGTAACGGTGGAGCGGTTTTGAGAGTGCCGATGATGGCGGGATCTCATTTTTATGGCATGGCCCGAAGCATTGTGCCATTGCTGTGATGCCTTGCGCGGTTTTGGGTGAGGGGCTTATAGTCCGGCCGTCGCCCATACGGCGATCAGGTTTGGCGACCTGACAACAGAGTGCAAAAGCAATCCGCTTCATGCAGGTGTTTTTGCACCCGCAAAGCTGTGCTCGTTATGGCGGCTGTGCGCGGGAGACCTTCGGGTCTGCCGGTTTACTCTGTTGCCGGTTCGCCAACCTGCGTACAGCTGCCACCCATTCGTTTGGCGACGATTGAGTGGTGGCTTCAACCACCAAAAACAGAGTGTTAAGTATGAATAGATACATGCCCCTAACCGGCCACGACTGCACCGTCCCAGCCCTGATCATCGACACCCAGGCACCTCTCGACGTCCTTCACGACGCCCCCGTGCACCGCATTCGGGCCGTCACCCAACTGCTGGAAAACCTGGCCTTCCGCGAACAACTCAGCAGCGATGCCGTAGTGCTTTCAGACTTCGCCCACTTGCTGGCCATTCCGCTGCGCGATGGGTGTGATTTGCTGGATGTCATCAGTCGCAGGCTTAATGCCGATCCGTCCTGAGTGAAAACCGGGCGGCCTTTGTGTCGCCCGCTTTGTGCTCAATTCCCTTGGCCCCTGTCTTTATCGTTAGACTCACGCTCTTTACGATTTTTCAACCAGGACTGTATCCAAACTCCTACCCCAGTAGGTATTGCGTAAATGAAAAAGGTGAAAAAGGGGACAGATTTATTTAGTGCGCCTTTAAACTCTAATTTAAATAAATCTGCCCCCTTTTCGTTTGCAATCAAAACTGCAATACACCAACCAATTTGACTAGACAAAAAATCAAACCACTAAGCTCTTTATTCGATCACCCGCACTGAGTAGTTCGTCGGCAGAAAGCGGAGTATAACTAATTACAATCAAAACCCCCTCTTCAAACTCACACACTTCTTCTACATAACCATTCAACAAATCAACAAGTTCACGAGGCCCTTTTTCAAAGGCGCGAAAACACAACTCCTTATCGAAATAATTCGCTGCATTTATACGAAAAACGCCATCCCTA
The DNA here is from genome assembly GCF_058725345.1 of Pseudomonas sp. DW-iso17. Classification (NCBI taxonomy): domain Bacteria; kingdom Pseudomonadati; phylum Pseudomonadota; class Gammaproteobacteria; order Pseudomonadales; family Pseudomonadaceae; genus Pseudomonas; species Pseudomonas sp. DW-iso17. The sequence goes on from NZ_JBZXEA010000028.1 coordinate 2,746, forward strand.
CCGTTAACGTCTTTTTTTGTAGCATCACAAGCTTCCAACACTAAAGGCCAATCGCTCCTCGTAACACTCCAATCATGTAAAGCTGAGCGATAGGAGCCAAACGCCTTTATATAAACAGGAAAAACAACCTTCAACAAATACGAATAGTCGACTTTGGAGTCTGTAAATTCAATAAATAGCGTATCATCAAACTGCGCATCATCTTGGAGATACTTCTGATCTCGCAGAGCATATGAAATTCGACCTTTAACGCCGACTGGAAGTAGCTTATCCAATGACACCGAGGTCACCAACTCGCTTCCAATAGGGGGAACTTCAAAGGCATCGTTCAAACTCCACGGAACGCCCAAATCGCCTATAGCTCTCAAAAAATCTTTATGCCTCTCTTCGATAGACTCTGAAACACTAGGTCTATGCCGAAACTCAAGCTTATATTTAGTCATTACCGTGCCACCCTTACAGAAATATTTCGAACAAAAGGGGACAGATTTATTTAATATGCTTTTCAACTCTAATTTAAATAAATCTGTCTCCTTTTCTCACCTTTTCTCAAACCCTTAACCTTTCCTGATCATTCCCATCGACTTCAACTATCTGAAAATGGAGCGGCGAGCAGTACCGCCTCGATTTCATCAGACGCTTTTTTTCCCCATTCCTTATTAATCCTACTAAGTTCCGAGAGGTACTTTTCAAAAATCATTATTCTGGAGTCTTTTCCGGCAGCACGATGGGAGAGCTCGTAATCTACCGCCATATTGAAAGCTACACGACTGATTATCCAAAAGAGAAGTTCATCCAGCGAATGCGTGTGCTTTCTGAAAATCTCATAACCTCTTTCTGAGGAGACATATTCAAAACCCTCACTTTTAAACTCCACGTGAGGAGTACCATCTTCGGGGGAGCTCTCTCTAACCAACAGCATAGACTTAGGCGCTCCCAACTTAGCGCCTATCAAACTCACGGTTTTCTGCAGCTCACCGAAATTGGAAACCATACTAATTCGTTCGTCTCAACAAAAGGGGACTGATTTATTTAATGCACCTTTAAACTCTAATTTAAATAAATCCGCCCCCTTTTCTCTCTTTTCTTTACCCTTAAAACAGCAGTTAAAAGACATAACATCCTTTTACGTTAGAAGTTTCGTATCTCCATGACTTTATTAGCCGATCCGCAGCGACAAAAACCGAATATCGGCAATCTCTAATCCAAGTTATGTAATACCGCCTGCCTCCGTTTTCATCAACAACCTTATCAAAGGTCTTATTTTTATTTACAGGCGACCAATATGAGTCGCCACATCCTCGAGTGCAGTCTTTGTAAAGGTGGGAATCGAAATGAGTACCTACCCATAGATTCATTCCATTTTCCCAATTGGAATGGGAAGGTGCGCAGCCAGCCAAGGCCGACAATAATACTACTAAAAGCCATTTATTAATTTTCACGCTTTTTCTCCGACTCAGTTGCTGGGCGCTACTTATCGTACAGTGCTCCATAATTTACAAGCAGAGCAGGCGGCACGAACAAAAGGGGACAGATTTATTTAATAGGTATTTTTCAACTCTAACTCAAATAAATTCTTCCCCTTTTTTTTCAGTCTCCTTTTTTCATTTCCACATTATTGCTAACACACCCTCATCTCTAACCCAAAAAAATCTATCCTACCTTTTAAAATATAACACTTGGAAATACTTTACGAAACATATGCTGTATCGCTGGCAACCGGGCTAGTTCGTCCAACATTTCGGCAGCCGAAAGCGGCATATCGTAGGGTACCGTGCCACGGAGCAGTGCTATTCCATATAAAGCATATTCCTCGTTTTTAGAGCGACTCCAATTTGGAACATAGCCAATTACTTTGTAGATCTTGAAAATAGGCTCATCAAACTCAATCAAATCATATAAAAAATCTGGAGCTCCCTCCGCCCCTAAAAATCCTGCGCACCACGATTGTAACTCTGATCTATCAATAGCCTCGCAGAACAGACAGGTAATTACAAACCCTAAAAGCTCATCACTGTAACGCTCAGTTTTTTCTATAATCACTTTCCGCCCCCCATAGCTTCACCACCTATGTGTCCAATTTTGCTGTGAACAAAAGGGGACTGAACGAAAGGGGACAGATTTATTTAATATACCTTTCAACTCTAACTTAAATAAATCTGTCCCCTTTTCCTTGAGTGAAAATCGGGCGGCCTTTGTGTCGCCCGCTTTGTGCGTGAGCAATCCAACCAAAAAACCGGTCCACTTTTTTCGTCATTTCACGCAGCAAACTTGATCATCAGAAAGATAATAAAGTCCCTCCAGTTTTCCGCAAATGGAAGGAAGACCAAAAATCGGTTCTGAGGTATAAGAAATAGGCAACTCGGATCTAATCAAATCGGCGAACTCCGAACTTTCCCACGCGGGAGTTACTATACCGTTCCAAAAACTTACGGCCTCTCCCGTTCCAGACAATACAACAGGCCTCAAGTATTCAACTGCAAGATTGGAGTCCCAATACAAATAACCGCAATACACAGAGCCATTTTCACCAAAAAAATCAGCTCGAACGATAATCTGAAAGTCTGAGCACGTTTCCTGTTCGGCGAGGGGGCGTATAGTTAATTCGTCCTCCACGGTGTCGTCCATCGGAAAGAACCAAACGCTATAACTACCAAGATCATCAATCGTCAGCTCACATACTTGTTTATCCGTCATAACTCGCCGCGCCCTATGCAATTAAGCACAACAAAATAGGACAGGTTTATCTGATACACTTTCCCAGCTAAAATTTAAATAAATCTGTGCCATTTTCTCTCTATCCCTTATAGCGCCTATTGGTTTAAGTCAGCCATTAGTTTAGCTATCACTAACTCGAAAGCATTCTGCAAAGCGCTACGGAGAGCTTCAGGGTTTGTTGCGTACTCCTGAGGTGTATACGCCTGGACATTTCCCTCACTGAACGCTGTTACAGTTTCGAAATTCCTCCAAACTACTGCGTCGCCGAGCTTCATGGTCGCTACAATGCCCACTGTGGGATAAAGCTCTGCACTGTAGTTTTTCAAGGCAAAGCCCCATTCGGACACGACAAATTCTATATGCGCATCGGCCCGGCCGCCCTCCGGTTCAACTTTGAATAAATGCTCAGCACTGATCCGTGCCTCCAACAGTTGTTTGAACAACTGCCTTGGATCTATTTCGTTACGCTGCAAGTTCAACAAAATTGCCTGCCGTGGACTTGAAGCTCCACCATCAGCCACTTTCGCGCCCGCTGCCACACCCACGCCAGCCATAGCACTGGTAGCGACTTTGGACGAATCCGATGCCATTCCCACAGCCACCCCGGCACCGGCACCTAAGCCGGCCCCCCCAGGCTTGATCCATGCTGGTGTACTTGAACTGCTGCTCCGAAAACGAGGCAGGCAAAATAGTGACAGTCGTGATTTTATGGCGGTTTTCAATGCTCAGGTCTTGTGTTACGCAGCCAACCAGCAGAAATAAAGTGCAAAAAACTACGAAAATTTTTTTCATACATAACACTCTTGAAAGTTAGGCGAACTTGAAAACTAAACCCAAAAGGCTTACCCCCCTAAATAAACGCAACTTCGCCCATCAAATCTTGACGCCCACCTTAGTTATAGCACGACGAAAGGCCATTTTTGTGTCAGATTCACGAATAAATCGCCTCAACACCACGACTAAACATAGCGAAACTTCCAGAGATCACCGCTCTTCATCCAATATCTCTCAGCATCTGGTATTAAAAAACTAAAATCTGAACACTTGGATGTCCAATCAGAATATGAGAGTTCCTCGTGGAATCGGTCTTGATCCATATGCATATATATTCTTCTATCAAAATTAATATAGAATACGGGCAACCTAGACGCTACACGGCCAACAAGACCGAATATATCCGCACTCAAACTCGCGCCTGACAAAAAGTAGCCCTCAACCTCTTTCAACAACCGGGGTAAACTACAGTCGTCATCCAGCTCAAAAATTTTTGAAAGGTCTTCACCCGTCAACACACCTTCACTAACACTATTTAGATACTGCGAAAAATTATCGGCTGTTAGCTTTAAAATTCCACCACGGAACACCCTACACGCTTCTTCATACTGCGCCTGGGTTATATGCCCTTTATCCAAATATGCGCGATAGTCTTTTTCCGCATCCAATGAAAAGTTATACTTATAATCCAAAACCCAATAACACTTAGCACCACTTACAAAAAAACAGATACTTTTCTCACCAGACCATAAACCATCAAGCACTTCTTTATTTAAATTCAATTCCCGAACTCCTTTAAAAATTCTTCATGAGCGTAAATGCGGGCGTTGCTTGAGTGCTTTTCAAGCAACGATTCCCACACCTTAGGAAGTTCCAGGGCTGTCCCAGGCTTGGTCGGATCTACAATTTTAGGCGCTGACGGGTCTCGGTTGACTCCTGGAATCGGACGTTGAGGAACTGCGTTAGCCATAATTTCACTATGGAGTTTAGCATCGACATCAAATACAACCACGATAGAAAAAGGGGACAGATTTATTTAATATGCTTTTCAACTCTAACATAAATAACGCCCCCCTTTTCTACTCTCGTTTAAGCACTTTAATCGCACCATAACTTTCTGGTCGAAACCCACTTGGCCAGACAGTAGCGTCATTATACGTAGCGCCCAAAAAAAACGCCTCTTCGATTCTATTTGCACAAAGATCAGCGCCACATAAATTTGATCTAATAAAGCTAGCACCACCAATATCAGCACCATCAAAACTTGCACATGAAAGATTTGCACCGGCAAAATCAGCAAATGCTGCCATTGCGCCTGCGAAAGAAGTATTACTCATAACTGAATTCATAAAATTTGAATTCATCAGAGCTGCTCGATCAAATATAGCTCGATCTATAAACGCGTTAACAAATGAGGCACTTCTCAGATTCGAACCAGAAAAGTCGGCACTTCCAATATTAAGCTCATCAAATATAGCGCGATGCAACTGCAACCCTTTCAAACTTGCACCAACAAAACCATTTAAAGGTAGAGTTAATATCTCGCCCGTCTCAAAATTAATATTAATCATTTATCCCCCCAATCCACCGGATCCACCTTCACCTCAGACATTGGCTTAGTTAAGCCAGCTTTATTCGGCGGTAATGTTCCAACAAAATGGGACAGATTTATTTAATAGGCTTTTCAACTTTAATTTAAATAAATTTGTCCCATTTTTTAGTCCCCTTTTTTCATTTCCACATTATTGCTAACACACCCTCATCTCTACCCCAAAAAAATCTATCCTACCTTTTAAAATACAACACTTGGAAATACTTTACGAAACATATGCTGTATCGCTGGCAACCGGGCTAGCTCGTCCAACATTTCGGTAGCCGAAAGCGGCATATCGTAGGGTACCGTGCCACGGAGCAGTGCTATTCCATATAAAGCATATTCCTCGTTTTTAGAGCGACTCCAATTTGGAACATAGCCAATTACTTTGTAGATCTTGAAAATAGGCTCATCAAATTCAATCAAATCATATAAAAAATCTGGAGCTCCCTCCTCCCCTAAAAATCCTGCGCACCACGATTGTAACTCCAATCTATCAATAGCCTCGCAGAACAGACAGGTGATTACAAACCCTAAAAGTTCATCACTGTAACGATCAGTTCTTTCTGTAATCACTTTCCGCCCTCGAATCTCCCCTTTTTTAGGGGGGATAGATATTATCTAATAGGTCTTGTACTGCCATAACAGATCTAAATACATTTCCCCCACTCTTTTATTTTCGACAAACAAAGAACTTATCTTCACTGAGATACCCAATACCGCCTAAGCGCCAAAATTCGAAATATGAACGAAAGTCAAAATCCAGATTTATTAAAGGCTGCCCCATATACCAAGCCAAATAATAATCAGCGGCAACTCCGTAAAGGGCCTCAAACAGTGCGTACTCTTGCTCTGTTTTTAGCAACCTGCAATCCCTGACCTGATCCCCCACCAGTTCAAGTATCCAGTTGCTGGGAACGTCTAATTTATCATAATCGTTAAATTGATCTTTACTTCCATACAACAGTTTTGCACGTTGGCATATCCCGTATAACTCGTCGTCTCCAAGAGACTTACAGAAACTTGCCTGAGCTTGCAACCAGAGTTTTGCCTTTTGCATCAATTCAAAGTCGCTAGATTCAATCGTCGGGCATAGATATAACTTATCTTCAAGCGTACCAGCTTGGATCACCTCATTCACGCGCGATACCAAACTGTCAGCTTGAGGAAAATAGCTTAACGCTTCAGTAATTTCAGTTAGAGAAGAATGTACTTTGAACAGAGCTAAAAAATGCGACTTATCAAAATAAGTTCTTCCCTCACAAAAAGCGCACCAGTCATTTAAAAGGGTAGGCATTAATTTCTTCCTCTTGGTAACTCCGGCAAAAGAGAAGGATCGATTTTCCATCGATCGCGCAATGCCGTTACGCCCTTATTAAATTCGTTTAGGGACTTACTGTTATCAATAACAGCTTTTAGCTCATTATGGAAAGCACCTGAAGCATTCCCACCGTGACCGCCTGGTACCCCATCAATAGGGTTGACCCATGTCAATTCGGATGTTTTTGTTCTGAAACGCTGAATTTCACTCATCGGCACCCCCCATTGTTTGAATTCAGGAGCGCGACAAACCATACACCACTCATGCAAACCTCCTGGCTGACGAATTCTCGCCTCAATTGCCTCTCGGGTAGCCCTGTTTTCCCAAAGCACGTCTAGCTCTGCTGGCGACAGGTCGTCAAACCAACGTGTGAAAGCGCCGTTACGAACGCTAGGCACTTTGCCGTCAGGCACAAGCTCTTGAAACGTCCGGTCAGTGTGGCTTTCGCTTACAGGCGATCCGGCAGAAGGCACCTCATGAATCGAACAGCTTCCCGCATTACAGGTATAACAAGGCCCAATGTTATGTACCCAGGTACTTAGCTTGCCAACATAGAACGTATGTCCAATATCCACCGTCAGGTTGTACGTTTTACCCTGCGACTGCAGCAGCTTTATTGATACAACGGAGATCGAAGCCTCTTGAGTCGCCCCATCCCCCAACGACTGCAGTTGATCACCCGGCTTGAGCTCTATAAGTGGCACAAAGCCTTTGCGCTTAGGCACGTAGAACGGATGACCCGGCGTCACTTGCAGAGTCTCAGTGATACCTTGACCGGCACTGCCGTTCTTCACAAGCGTCAGCTGATAGATCGGTTGATCCGTGCGAATGTGGGTTGCTGAGACCTTCGACGCGAACGGCTCACCGCCTTCTTCAGGTTTAGTCCAGACGACGTCGCCCACCCTGAGCGCGTCAATGGCTCGTTCACCATCAGGGGTGGCGACCATAGTCCCGGCTGCAAAACAGCATGGGCTATAGCCTGCTAATTTGGCCTGTGCTTGGTTGGCAAACTGTTCAGTCCCCTTACCCGCCGCCGCATCCAAGCCTTTACCAGCGGCTGACTCAATGCCCTTTCCGGCAACAGTTTCTGCAGCCTTGCCAGCGATAGCCTCCGTACCTTTAACCGCTAATGCGTCGCGCGCGGCCAACTCTTTGATTGCGCTTAACAATGCTCCCTTGCCTACTCCACCTATGGGCATAAGCTCAGCAAGCAGCTTGAGATCAATATCTGAATTAATGCCACCACTTGCCAAAACACGTAGCCGGTCTATTTGCTCTGCTTGGGAGGCGGCGTCAGAACTGAGCGCGGCGATCTCAGGGAGTTTCGTGATAGCCGTACGCTCTCCGTATTGCTCGGACCACGCATCAGGCACAACACCCATGCCACCAGGTTCGTTGTTGTAGGTTGTGTTACTTGAAGGATTGAACAGCAGCGAATCCTTGTACTGCTTTTCTGTGGACTTGAACGCAACGACCTGATCCCCGTTGGCAACAATGGGGCTGCCATCTCCCCAGGTCAGCAGGACTTTCTCGTTTTGCAGCTTGGTGATAACTCCCCGCGCAACAGTCAGGTCGTCACCTAATGCTTGCCCTTCAGGGTTAGAAGGACCGTAACCGGCCAGAATCCCTTGAAGCTCATTGTTGGTTTTCTGATCGACCTCGCCTCCGGCAACAAACGTTAGGAGCGCATCCCACTCAAAACCAGATCGGCTTTGACCTTTGGTGGCATCTAAACTCTTGGCCTCTTGGGCCAGTCGTTTCTCTTCTTGAACGTGCAACTTGCGGTTGTATGACTGTGCATTCCCAGCGATTTCCGAGCCCATGGCGACATCGCCATCAACACTCGCGGCAGCGAGCAATCCCACCAGTTTCGAAGCCGCATTGACCAGACGATCGTGTTCCGCTGGATCATTGCCACTGAGCAAAGGCGACTTATCCAACGCCACAATAAGGGCTTCGTTAGCACCCGCAGCCATCGCTCCCGTTTTAAAGTCGCCGCCCATTGCTTCTGAAAGCAAACCACCTACAACAGCATGCAGTGCAGTTTTGCTCAGGTCGCTGTCTTGAAGTTTGAAGGCATTACCAAAATCACCAACGCCGGTGAACGCGGTCGCCTGCATTACATCGAAAAGGCTGCCCTTCATTGCATCCTTGAAGCTGCCTTGTCCAAGAGCTTCAGAGAGCGTTCCGCGCACGGCACCGCCAGCCAATTGGATCGTTCCAAAACGGCCAATCGCTGCGGGGTCATTCCAATGGGGTACGACGCTTGGTCCACTTACCTTGTTAGTTACAGGGTCGCTCTGCGCGCCAAACCAATTGCCACTGGCGTAATTCACAAAGCCCGCAGAAGCGCCCGCGATCAGTGACTGCTTCAAGCTGTCGCTGCTGAAGGTTTCCTTGAATGCGGCCCCCAAGTTGCCTTTATTGTTTATGGTGCTGACGACGCCGGTACTGGCAAGCGAGGTCAACGAGGCAGTCGCGATGACGTTGCCCAACCCTGCTGCAGTTCCTGCGACTGCTGCGGTGGTCGACGTCGCAGCGGTAGCGGCTGTCGCGGCAGCCATAGTGGAGCCGGCCCCTACAGCGCTACCTGCCGAAGCAGCTAGCGCACTGGCCGCTCCCGCCGTCAACACGGTGACAACGATGATAATTGCCAGCATTGCGCCTTGGCCGAGGCTGGAGTGGCTGTATTTAAAGGAGTCGTGCAACTCCTTCACATGCCGCCAATCCACATCCCCACGCTTCTCGGCTTCTTTCAACCAAGCCAACTGTGGGTCTGCTTTGACCATCACATCAATCGTCTGGCTAACCGTGTTCTGATCAATCTGTTTAATGTCGATCTTCAGCCCGTTAACCGCCTTGATCGCCAACTCACCCTGTGCCTTCAACTCACTTTGGCGCAACGTCTCGTCGGTATTCCCCTTGCCCTTCGCGCTGGTCCACGCCAGGTCACTCTTGCTCTTCTCGTGGCTCTCCTGGTGCAGGTCTTTGACCGCCTCGAAGGTCACCGCGCCGCCACTGGTGATGGCCAGGTCCTTACCGCTCTCAAGCTTGGCCCGCTGATACAGCTGATCACCGCCACTGACCAGCGACAGATCACCACCAGTCTTGATCTCAGTCCCCACATTTGTAACGTGGGTCACCTCATCACGCTTGGTCTTCTTCGCGCCCCAGCCCCCCTTCTCCTTCATGTCGTAAAGGCTGTAGGTGCTGTTCTGCGCAGCCAACAAACTCAACTTATCCCCGCTATACAGATAAGCCTCATTCCCCGCACTGATCCTGCTCGCCACGATCGTGGTGTCACGCCCCGCCTGGCTGACAAAATCCCCACCCGCCGTCAGCACGCTCGCCACTTGAGTGGTCTGGTCGTCCGAGGTCTTGATGCGTTTTTTGCCGTCCTTTTCCTTGCCCTCAACGTTGTGCATGTCGCTGACCGAGGCGACGTTGAGGTCGCGGCCGGCGGCGATGTTGAGGTCTTTGCCGGCGGTGGCGGTGCTGCCGATGATGTTGACGTCTTGCCCGGCCTGCATGTTGAGGTTGCCGCCCGCCGTGACGCTGGCGGCGAGGTTTTTGACGTCGGTGGTGATGCTGGATTTCTCGCCGCCGTCGCGGCTCTCGTGTTTGACGCTGGTGTCGCTGGCGGCGATGAGGTTGAGGTCGCGGCCGGCGGTTAAGTTAGCGTCGTTGCCCGCTACCAGGGCACCTCGGTTGGTGAGGTCGCGGCCGGCGTCGATGGCGAGGTTTTCGCGGGCGACGATGGTGCCGGCGCTGGTGTCGGTGAGGGTGCGCATGCCGGCGCCGTCACGTACCTGGATGGCGGTGGTCTCGTTGGTGATGTCGCCTTTGAGCGCCGTGAGGCTGACTTGCTTGCCGCGGATTTCGCCGGCCATGGCGTTGCGGATGCTGTCCTGGGCCAGCAGGTTGAGGTTGTTGCCGGCTTCGACCAGGCCGCCGGTATAAATGCTGCCGCTACTGATGGCGGAGAGGTTGTTGCTGGCGCGCAGGGTGCCGACGTTGATCAGGTCGCCGCCGGTGACCAGGTTGAGGTCGCGGCCCTGGATCAGGCTGTTGCCGCGCACGTTGCGCGAGTCGGCCTGGGCCAGGTACAGCACCGGTACGAGCACGGTCTGGCCGTCGATGACGCGGTTTTCCATCCACACGATGTCGTGGGTCAGGGCGCCGACTTGCTGGTCGGTGAGGGCCACGCCCAGGCTCAGGCGCAGGGCGTCTTTGCTGGCAAGGCCGTTGTCCATCAGATAGCGGAACTGGTCGGCGTCGCTGTACAGGCCGCCGGCGAGGAAGCGTTGGCCGGTTTGCGCGAGCACGGCGTCGCGGATCAGGCGGGTTTCGTACTGGCCGTCTCCGAGGCGGCGCCAGGCATTGTCGGAATTGAAACCGAGTTTGCCGAGCATGTAGTCGGAGCTGAAGAAGCCCGACACCGAGGTGAATTCGGGGTTGGTCTCGATCAGGTAGTGGCTGGTAGGGTCGGCGTTTTTGACGAACAGACCGTACTCGCCCTTGGGCAGTTGGAAGGTGGGCGAGGTGGTGGGATCGACCGGGGCAAACGCGGTGCCGGTGTAGTCCACAGGCACGAAGCCGCCACCAGGGGCAACGCCTACCACGGGCAATACGCTGCCAGGCGCCTGGGCGCTCGGGTCGTTGGCGTGTTTGCTCAGGTTGATGTTGATGCCGCCGACGGGGATGCCGGTCTGATCGTCGCCGAGGGTGCCGGTCAACTGGGCCAGGGTGTTGTTGTGCAGCGTGCCGTTTTGCAGGGTGCGGGCGACGTTGAGGTTGACCGTGCCGCCCGCTTGCAGGGTGGCGTCGTAGCCGGGGCCGCTGTTGTTGGTCCAGGTGGTGACGTCACTTGCGTAGGCGAACGGCAGGCTATTGGGTGAGCGGCTTTTGAGTTCTTCGAAGCGCGCCTTATCGAAATTCCCGGCCGCCGTGGCCGCATTGAACGCGGGCACGTCGACATATTGCATGCGTTCAAACAAATCGTCGGAGACGTGACCTGGCGTGCCGATGACAAGCTTGCGCTGGCCCGTGCGCGTGGCAGCGCCCTGGTTGAGCAGGTCACCGGCGGTGATGCTCAAGTCGCCATTGGCGGCCATCAGGCTGTAGCGGTTCTGCACAGTGTCGCCTTGCAGCAGCATGTTTTTGCCCGCCACCAGGCGCGCCGCTACCGAGTCCTTGGTCGCCGCCTCAAGGTACGTTTCGTAGATGGTGATCTCGCCACGTTCCCAGTTGTCGCTCTCGCCGCAGTGCTGGCCACAGATCCAACTCAAGCTGCCGGTGGTCAGCGTTTGCCCGAGTTCGAATTCATCTTTGGCGTTTTCGATAAAGCCCGCATTGATGCCGATCGAGCCTTCGCTTTCCACGGTGCCGGAGCGGTTGCTGAACAGCACGGCACGCCCGCCATCGCGGGCGGCGAAGCTCAGGTTGCCTTTGCTGTAGACATCGCCATAGCTGTTGCTGAAGCCATTGCTGCGCAAGGTCATGTCGCCGCCGCTGAACAGCAGCGTGTCGGCGGCATTGGTGATGCCGTTGACTGCGGTGAGGTTCACTGCACCCTGGGCACCGAGGGTGCCACGGTTGTTGATTTGCGCGGCGGCGATGTCCAGTTGCTGGCGGGCGGTGAGGAAACCGAGGTTGTCCAGGGTGCCGCCCAGGGTCAGGCGCGCATTGGTTGCGGCCAGGCGGCCGCCGTTCTGGCTGAGGTTGTTGGCGGCGACGCTGAGTGTTTGCAGGGCCGAGACGCGGCCGCTGTTGGTGATATCGCCGGTGGTGATGCTGATGTCGCCGTCGCTGAGCAGTTCGCCGCCGTTGTCCAGGCTGGCCACGTTGAGGATCAAGCCCTTGGCGCTGGCCATGCGGTCACCGGCCTTGAGGGCCAGCCCTTGGTCGCTCTTGTAGGTGAGCACGTCGTTGAGTTGCACACGGCCCAGGCCGTCGACGTTGCCGAATGCCCAGTCGGCGCTGCCCATGCCCTGGATATTGCCCTGGCTGCCTGCGAGGCTGGCGGTGTTGAGGTGGAACAGGCCGGTGCCGGCGTGTTGCAGCATGCCGCTCTGGTTGTTGAGGCTGGCGGCGTCAAGGCTGAAGGCCTGGCTGCCGAATTCGAGGGTGCCGTTCTGGTTGTTCAGCGCGCCGCTGAGGTTGAGTTTGCTGCTGGCGCCGCCCAGTGCACGCAGTTGGCCGTTGGCGCTGTTATCCAGGTTGCCGCCGGTAAGGGTCAGGCCCTGGTTGGCTTCGATCAGGCCGCCCTGGTTGGTGAGGGTGTCGCGTGAGGTCAGGTTGAGCTGGTTGCCGCTGATCTGGCCGCCCGCGCTGTTGTCGAGGCTGGCGCCGCTGACGGTCACTTGTTCTTTGCCGAACAGCTTGCCGCCACGGTTGGCCAGGGCTTCTACGGTGAGTTGCAGGTTGCCGACCAGGCTGGCCATCAGGCCGCCGCTGGCGTTGTCGACGCTGTTGGCGGTGACGCTCAGGCTGTCGCCCTGCACGGTGCCGCCCTGGTTATCCAGGCGGGTGATGTTCAGTTCGGTGAGGGCGCCGCCGCTGAGAATCAGGCCCTTGCGGTTGCTCACATCCTGGCCGCTGTAGCTCAGGCCTTCGGCGCCGGCCAGCAATTGGCCGTTGTCGTTGTTCAGGTGCTGGGCGGCGATGTCCAGGCGCTTGCCGCGCAGGGTGCCGCCGTCGTTGTTAAGGGTGGTGAGCTGCTTGACCAGCACGCTGCGTTCGCCCGCGTCGATCTGGCCGCCGACGTTGGTGAGCAGGTCGCTGACCTTGAGCACCACATCGCCGCCATCGCTGACCAGCGCGCCTTCGTTGCTGTTGGTGAAGGTCTGCGCGGTGACGTCGACGGTCTGGCCCAGCAGGATGCCGGCGCTGTTGTCCAAGCGCTCGCCTTGCAGTTGCAGCAGGCCCTCGCTCTGGATGCGGCCCTGGGCGTTGAGCAACTGGCCCGGGCCTTTGAGCAGCAGGCTTACGCCCTGGGCACCACCGGCCAGCAGGCCGGCGTTGCGGTTGTCGAGGCCCGAGGCGCGCACGTCGAGGTGGTCCCCCAACACGCGCCCGGCGCGGTTGTCGATGTCGCCGCCGGCCACGTCGAGCAGCAGTTGCTTGCCGACGATCGTGCCGCCCTGGTTATCCAGGTTGGCGGCGTGCAGTTCGATATCGCCCTGCCCGGCCTGCAAGCGGCCCTCGGCGTTGTTGAGCTGTTGCGCGGCGGTGAGGGTGAGCTTGCCGGTGTCGGCGCTGAGTACGCCGCCTGCGTTGCTGCTGAGGGTGCCGGCAGTGACGCTAAGATCGGTGCTGGCCTGGGCGAAACCCTGGTTGTTGTTGAAGGTGTTGGAAACGGCGAGGTTGAGCGCGCCACCGTCGGCCTGGATCAAGCCCTTGAGGCTGTTGTCGAGGTTGCTGGCAGTGACGGTCGCGGTTTTGGCCACCAACACGCCGTTCTGGTTGTTCAGGTTGCCGGCGTTGACGGTCAGGTCGCTGGCGATGACTTGCCCGCCGCTGTTGTTCAGGTCGGCACTGGTGAGCACCAGGCTGCCACCGGCCATTTCGATACGGCCTTGGCGGTTGTCCAGGGAGGCGCTGTTGAGCGTGGCGGCCTGGCCTTCGCCGAAGCGGATCAAGCCGCCGAGGTTGACGATGGCCGGCGAGTTGATCGCCAGGGTTTGTTCGCCAAACAGACGTGCGCTGGCGCCCTGGTTGGTGAGTTTGGCGCTGCTGACCTCGACGGTCTTGGCCTGGATGATCGCGCCCTGGTTGGTCAGCGCTTGCGCGGCGGTGATCGCCAGTGCACGGCTGGCCAACAGGTTGCCGCTGGTGGTGACGGTTTGCGCGTTCACCACCAGATCGCCGGTGGTGTTGCGGCTGTTATCAGCGGCGACGCCGGCTTCGATGATGCCGGGGTTGTTCACGCTGGCCGCGTTGATCTCGATGCGCTGGCCGGCGGCGATGCTCTTGCGGTTGACCAGGGCCTGGGCGCTGGTGACCTGCACGTTGCCGTTGGCGTAGACCTTGTCGGTGAGGTCGACGTTTTGCGCGGTGACTTTGACGTTACCGGTGGCCACCGTTTGCGCCATGCTCAGGCGCCCGTTGGCGTCGAGCTGAATATCGCCACCACTGGCCGCCAGGGTGCCGTCGAGCTTCACGCCCACACCGGCCTCGGTGCCCACCAGTTTGATCGCGCCGGCATACATGCCGCCCAGGGCCGAGGAGTCGATTGCCAACTCGGGTTTGGCGCTGCCGTCATCGGCACGGGCGGTGGTTTTCAGGCTTTGCGCATCGACGTCGTTGCGCCCGGCGATCACGTTGAGTTCGCGGGCGTTGATTTGTGCGTTGATCTTGGCCGAGCGGGTGATGATATCGAAGCGTTCGACATTGCTGGCGTTCAAGCCCTGGCCGTCGATGGTCACGGCGCCGCCATCCACTTCATAGCGCTGCAATTGGCCGCTGGCGTCGAGCACCGGTTTGCCGGTGGTGAGGGTGACGTTGGGGGTGTTGATAAAGCCGCAACCGCTGCACGTCACGCCGTACGGGTTGGCGACGATGACCTTGGCCGACTGCCCCGCCACTTCGGTGTAGCCGCGCAACTGGCTGGGGCTGCCGCCGTTGACTTCGTTGAGGATGACGTTCGCCGCGCCGCCCTTGAGGTTGGGGTTGCCGACAATGATCCCGCCCAGCTGGGTGTTGACCATGGCGCCGTTGCCATTGTTGAGGATCACGCCGTTGGGGCCGACGTTGTAGTCCTTGAACTGGTTATGGGACAAGCCCGCGCCATTGGGGGTGGCGATGTTGACCACCGGCACGCCATTGCCCGCCGCGCCCACGGTGGTGCCCGGCGCACTGACCACGATGCCCTCGGCCTGGGCCAGCAGCGGCTGCCAGAACAGTGCGTTGGCAAGGATCAACGCCAGCCCGCGCTTGGGCAGGCCGAAGAACGCGTCCCTGCGCTTCAGGGCGGCAGAAGGTTGGCGGGCCAGGAAGGCGAATTGGCGAACATCCATTGTCAGGCTCTCATGCAGCGGGGCGTTGAATTACAGGAAAAAATCCATGCGGAAGTAGATCGGCGCTTCGCGCTCGGTCACCACACCGGGTCTTTCTAACGAATGGGCAAAGGTCACGCTGGTGCTGACGTGTTTGCCACGGGCGAACAGCTCCAGGGAGTTGCTGGACACCCGGCCATGAACGTTGTCGTTGTAGCGGTCGTTGCGGATCACGCCCTGGTCGTAGCCGACACTGGCGCCGTACTCGGCGAAGGCCGGGCGCATCCAGTCGAGGGTCACCGGGCGCGCCCAGCGCACTTCGTTGCGCCAGTAGCCGCCGCTGTCGCCGGTCAGCAACTGGTCCTTGAAACCGCGCACCGAGGCCGAGCCGCCAAGGCTCATGCGCTGCGGCGAAAACAGCGGGTCTTCGCTGCGTTGGCCGGTGGCCAAACTGCTGAAGCTGAACGACTCGCCCCACAGGCTGAAGGGTTGCAGGTAGCTGACGGTGGCGGTGTATTTGCGGTAGCGCGAGTTCGGCTGGCGACGGCCTGCTGGGTCACGCTCGTCTTGGGCCTGGGCGTCGAGCAGGCCGATGCCGCTTTGCATGCCCAGGTCCAGGTTGACGAAGGCACTGCCGATGCGCCGACCGTGGTTGACGCCCAGTTGCAGTTCGCTGAGGCGGTTGCTGCTGGGGGCGGTGCGCACGTCGAGGATGTAGTTGTTGGTGCGCAGGTGCGCCAGGCCGACGTTGACCGAGGTCTTGCTGACGTCGTCGCGATGGATCACCCGCTCGGCGCGCAGTTGGTGGTTCTGGTTGTCGCCGTCCTGCTTGTATTTGAAGCCGTCGGTGACGCCGTAGGTGCGGTAGTCGCTTTCGCTGTAGGTGTAGCTGAAGTTCCACCAGCCCCAGGGCAGGTTGTAGTAGAGCATGGTGTTTTTCGAGGTTTTCTGGTGGTCGCTGATGGCGTCGTGGCCGCCGCGCAGCATCAGTTGGTCACCCAGGCCGAGTGGGCTGTCCCACTCAAGGCCAGCGCCCCATTGCTGTTCGCCAGTGCTTTTCTGCCCGTCGTTGTTGCGCGACAGGCTGGCGCGCCAGGGCTTTTGCGCGGTGTTCTTGACCACCACGTCGCTGCCGCCGATTTGCTGGCCGGGGGTGAGTTCCATCTGCGCCTGTTTGGACGGCAGGCGGTTGAGCTGGTCCACCAGTTGCTCGATTTCACGCAGGTTAAGTGCTTCGCCGACTTTGCCGGGAAAGGCCATGGCCAGTTCGCGGTCGGTCACCGTGCTGCCTTCGGCGCTGCGCAACGCTTCGAGTTTGCCTTCCACCACCAGCACTTGCAGATGGCCGGTGGAGAGGTCTTGCTGCGGCAGGTAGGCACGACTGGTGACGCGACCTTTGCCCAAGTAGTAGTCGGTGATGACCTTGAGCAACTCGTTAAGCTGGGACACGCCCAGGCACTGGCCGATGTAGGGCTTGAGCAAGCGCTCGCGGTCGGGCGCCGGCAGGCTGTCGGCGCCTTTGAGTTCGATGGTTTTGATCGGGAAGCAACGGGTGTCGGCCGGGGTTGCCGGGGCTTGGGGCTTGTCCGCTTTACCGGGCAGGTCCTGAAGCTCCTGGAGGCGCCGCTGCTGCTCTTCGAGCAGGCGGTTCTGCCGGTCGCGGATCAAGTCCTGATCGCCAGGCGTGGGGGCGGCGGATGCACTGTTCAGGCCCATGCAACTGAGCAGGAAGGTGCAGAGCAATAACCGGGTCCATGGCAATAACGAAGACATGTTCGATCCATCGAAAATCAAGGGCCGCGAAACTAACATCGAACTTCCAGCTCGCCTAGAAACGGGCGAAGTGGGGCCGCTCGACTGATTAGATTTCTAACCTGTTGATTATTAATAATAATTTTTCATCAAAAGGGTTTAAGTCGGGCACTTACGGTGATTATTCCGACAAGCGGCAACTGTTTTGATGGCGATTCGACGAATGACTTTCCGACTGCCATTATTTAGCCATCAGATGTTCGTCGAGTTAGGTTAGTACCGGAGAAGGAGGAAAAGTTCGCGGGGGTTTTGTGAATTGGATCCCATTTATCGGAATTCCAACAAGAGGAGTGAACCACTGCAAGCCATGGGTGGAAATACTACCTGTAGGAGCGGGCTTGCTCGCGAAGGCGGTGTGTCAGTCACTGCAACTGTTACTGCACTATCGCTTTCGCAGGCAAGCCAGCTCCCACATCGGGTCTTCATTGCTTTGGGCATTGCGTTCGCTTAGGTCTAGCCAATGCCCTTGTCTTTGTCGGGTACCAGGGTCAGGCCGGGGCGTTCGACGTCGCGGGAGACATGGGATTTCACTTCTTCGACGCCGCCTTCTTCGTCGTTGTGGATCACCAGCACGCCGGGGCGGCGCAGTTGTTCGAGGTCGCCATCGCCCAAGTTGAAACTTTCACTCAGGTGCTGGTCGCTCAGCGCATTGGCCTCGGCGCGGCGCTGGGCGAATTTGCGCCCGCGATGCTGCTGATAACGTGCCCAACTGATCAGGATCACCGCATTGAACAGCGCGATCCACAGGTAAACCTGCAAGGTGTTGAGCGCCGCAAAGATAGGCGCCTCGATGCGCGGGCCGCCATGGGTTTCAAGCATGGCGCTGATGCCTCGCGCCAGCAACCAGATCAACCCACCCCAGGCCAGCAGGGTCAGCAGCACATCGACGATCCACATCAGTGTGTTTTGGCGAGTTCTGACCAGTTTCATGATCACGCCTCCTCTTGTGCAGGTTTGATACCGCGGTCCGGGCTGACCCAGCGTGCGCGTTTCTGATGCTGGTTGAACAACACCTTGGGAAAGCTGACCAGCGTGGTGAGCAGGCTGACCAGCCAGAACACCATCGGGTACCACACGGTCCAGAACAGGGTTTTCCACAGGTCTTTTTCGTAGCGCCGGTCGATCAGGATGCTCACCGCAAACTGCAGCAGGCACACCATCGCCAGCACCAGCCCGGTGAACGCGGGCGGCACCAACGAGCTCACGGTGATCGCCGCCGGCAGCGTGACGAATTTACCCACGGCCCAGAAGATCACCGACAGCAGGAAGGTGAAGGCCCAGCCGGTGGACAGGCAGTATTCGAACAACAGCGGCCACAGGTAGCGGTGGCGCCATTGCCAGATGCCACGGATGTTCTTGAACAGCACTTCGGCGCCGCCCTGGGCCCAGCGCAGGCGTTGTTTCCACAGGCCGCCGACGGTTTCGGGCATGAGGATCCAGCACAGCGCGCGCGGCTCGTAGAAGATCGCCCAGTGATCGAGTTGCAGCTTCCAACTGACATCGATGTCCTCGGTGATCATGTCGGTGCTCCAGTAGTCGATGCGGTCCAGGGCTTTCTTGCGGAACGCCACCACCACACCAGAGACCGTGAAGATCCGGCCGAATACCCGCTGGGTACGCTTGATCAAACCGATGATCGAGGAGAACTCGCCGACCTGCACTCGGCCGATCAGGGTCGAGCGGGTACGAATGCGCGGGTTGCCGGTGACGGCGCCCAGGCGCGGGTTGTCGAGCATCGGCGCGACCATGTAGGCGGCCGCGTTTTTGTCGAGCAAGGCATCGCCGTCGATGCACACCAGGTATTCGCTGCGGGCGGCCACGGCGCCCATGCGCAGGGCCACGGCTTTGCCCTGGTTCTGCGCCAGGTGCAGCACGCGCAGGCGCGGGTGTTGCAACGCAAGGGCATCGAGTACTGCGGCGGTGTTGTCGCTGGAGCCATCGTTGACCGCGATCACTTCGATGTTCGGGTACACCTGGCCGAGGGCCGCATCAATGGTGTCGGCGACGTTATCGCCCTCGTTGTAGCAAGGGATGATGATCGAGATCAGCGGCTCGCCGGCCAGGGTCGGCGCCGGCGTGTCTTCTTCCCACGGCCAGTGGCGTTCCCAGTGCAGCCAGAAATACAGGCCACCGGCGATCCACAGCGCCGACATGAACAGCGGGTAGAAGAACACGAAGTCCATCAGGAACTGCCCGGTCACCAGAAAGATCAGGCCCAGGGGCAAGCCCAGTACCAGTGCCAACACGAATAGAGCCAGGATTCTGTCAACCATGATCAAGGGTTCCATTGGTTGGAGAGGGCCGGACGGATGGTCTTCAAGTCCGGGGAGTTTTCCAGGAAGTTGTCCGGGTAGTAGCCGAAACTGGTGACGCCCTGGCGTTTGAGTACACCCATCCACTCTGCCAATTGCTCAGCGCTGATATCCGGTGCGGCTTGGGTGCGCCAGTCTTTGGCTTGCAATTCGAAGATGGTTTTTTGCATCGCGCCGGGGCGCGTCTTGACCGTGGCGATGAGTTTTTCCAGCCAGGCGTTGGAGGTTTTCACTTCCTGGCCTTCCATCAACGGCATGGCCATCGGCGCGGTCCAGTCGTAGGCCTGGAGGAAGTCATCGAGGTTCTGCGCGAACCAGGTTTCGCTGCCGGGGTTGAGCATCGGCTCGGCGAAGATATTGCGCGCGGTGAGTACCTGCGGCCCACGGATGGCGCGAACCTTGGCGGTGAGCTCATGGGTGAAGTCGATCAGGTAGCGGCTTTTGAAACGGGTCCAGCGCTGCATCACGGCCGGGTCGGCCCGCAGGGCGGCGATGCTGCTCGGCAAGCCTTGGGCGGCGTAGGCCTTGAGCGCGGCCGGGCTGGCGTCTTCGAAGTCGTTGAACACCGCATCATCGTGGTAGAGGATGCCGTCAATCGGCCCTACACGCGCCAGGTCTTGGTAGATCTCACCGATGACCTGCCGCACCTTGGGATCAAATGGCGACAGGCGTTTGTATTGATCCGGGTCGGGGCCGACCTGGCCGGTTTTCGGGTCCCAGCGGGTGACACGCGGCAGCTTGGGGTCGAGGGCAAAACTCAGCACCGGCATCCACGCGTACACACTGGCATGGGCGCGGGTGTGCAATTGCCAGGCAACCCGGTTGAACAGGTCAGCACGCATCGGCAGATGGCGGTTGGGGAAGTACAGCGAATGCACCAGGCCGTCGCCCTTGGGGTCGGCAAAGGCTTGCAGGAAGACGGTGCCGGCGCCCATGTCCACCACGCGCTGAACCAGCACGTCGAGGTTGCGCGCCTGTTGGGCCGGGTCGGGGTCGTACACGTTGTCCAGGTCTACGTGCAGCACGCGCATCGGCGCTTTGGTCTGCACGGCCACCATGCTGTTGGCAAAATGCTCGCCGTCCGGGTCGGAGGCCACCAGAAAGCGTGGGCTGTTCATCAGGTTACCGAGGTCGTCGAGCCCGTCTTCCAGGGTCAGCGCCATCTCGTAGCCGTGCTCGCCGACTACCGCCAACGAGGTGCCATCGGCCGCCCCATACGGCCACACCCACACACGCGGTGCCTTGCCGGTGACGGTACGGATTTTGTTCGAAATCGCGGCGACGTCAGCCCGCATACGCGCCTGGAACTGCGCTTCGCTTTCGTAGCCGTTGGTCTTGGGATCAAAACTTCGCGTGGTGGCGGCCGGTTCCAGGTTGCCCTGGGGGTTGGCCAGGATGCCCTTGTGATTGGCGTCGGTGTGAGCGGCGATTTCCACCAGGCCAGACTGGGACACTTCACGAATCTGCTGCCACGTCAGGAACTCTCCCCGTGGTCGTGGCGTACCGGCAAAATCCACCGGTTGGTTCAACGGCGTGTCGATCCAGGACCCCACCGGTGCCAGCAATGCAGGCCAGTGGTAGGCACGCAGAATCGGCATCACGCGGGTGTAGAAGCTGGAATAACCGTCATCGAAGCTGAGCATCACCGCCTTGGGTGGCAATGCCGGGCCGCCGCGCCGGGCCGCCAGGATCTGATCGACGCTGACCGCCTGGTAGCCATTCTCCCGCAGCCACGCCAGCTGCTCGATCAAACGCTCGGTGCGCACCGCCACCACGGCTTGATCGGGGTCGCGATCCTCTACGTCGTGATAGGCAATGCCCAGGAAGTGGTTCTTCGGCCACGGCGCTTCGTTGGGCGCTATCGGCCGTTCGGCGGGTGGAGTGTAGGGCGCGGGTTGTTGGGCGCAGGCGGCGGCCAGCATTACACCCAGGACCAACAAGCAACGGCTGAGGACGGTCATGGTCAGGCTCTTTTAGAAACGGTAAGTGAGGTCGACGAGCAGGCGCAGATCGCGTTCGCGATCACCGTCATAAGGTCGGCTGATCAGGCTGAGGTTGGCGCCCATTTCCAGTACGTCGTTCCAGCGATAACGTTGGCCGTAGCCAATCAGGCCGATACCGCCGGTGGAGTAGTCACGCTGGCTGTAGGTACCCGCGCCGATTTGGAACTGCTGACTCCACTGGGTTTCGTAGCGGTGATAGAGCACGTGATTGACGTTGATCATGGGCAACACCGTGAAGTCCGACTTCGGGTTGAAGTACACGGTGTCTTCCTTGCTGTTGCGGCTGGCGCCCACTTCCAGGCCCAGGTCCACTTGCACATGGGGCGAGCTGTATAGGCCTTCGCGGCCGGTGAGCAAGGCTTCGAAGCGATCGTTGCCGTCGCTGAAATGGGACGGGCTGAGGGTCAGTTTCCACTCGCGGCTTTCGTTGGCGCGCCAGCGGATAAAACCGCTGCCGCCGTTGGCTGTGACGCCGTCATTCAGGGCCCGCAACGGCGTGGTGCTGAGCAAATAGCCGAGGCTGCCGCCGTATTGCCAGTGGTCGTTGATGTCGCGGGCAATCGACACGCTGGCGCCTTGCTTGGAACCGTCGCCATAGGAATGGTTGGACACTTCGGCTTCGATGGTCATGTCACGGGTGCGACGCTCCACGCCCACGCGCTGCCAGCGATGTTGGCCAGTGCCTTCCTGGAAGTCGGCGGTGGCATAGCCGGCACCAGCGAACAGGCGCCAGTCTTCGTCGATGGGCGGCGTGTAGATCACGCTTTCAATGCCCCAGTCTCGGCTGCCGGAGACGGCACCGGCGTCGTTGTTATTGCCGCCACCGTAGCTTTTGCCGGTGTAGGCTTCGACACGCAGCTCGGCCATGTCGTGCACATCGCGCAGGCGGCTCAGGCGCTGCACCTGACGGTTGTCCGGGTTGCGGGCGAGCACGTCGTCGGTGAGCGCGTCCATCTGCCGCCATTCTTGCAAGTCCATGGCGGTATAGGCTTGGGAGACTTCCAGGCCGATGTCGCGGGGGGCCTGGGTTTCGGTTTCCTTGAGCGTGCCTTCGGCGCGGCGCGGCCAGTCGCGGGCGCGGTACATGTCGGCCTGGGCCAGGCGCAGACCCACGTTGCCCGGTGCCTTGGCCACCAGGGCTTCCAGGCTGGCCTCGCTACCGGGCAGGTCACCGCCATAGGTACCGGCCTGGGCGGATAATTGTTGGGCGTCCATCCAGTTGTCATTGGGGTTGCCAATGGGCAAGCCCTTGAGCTCAACGCGGGGGTTTTGCTCCTTGGCCAGGTTGTTGGCGACCTGGCGGGCCTCTTCGACCTTGTCGCTTTCCAACAAGGCGTAGAACAGCGCCGTGCTGTCATCGACCCGATAGCTGGCGTCTGTGTCAGGGGCGGTGAGTACCTGGCGGTACAACGGCTCGGCCTTTTCCGGCTGGCGCTGTTCCAGGTAAGAGCCGGCGACCCAACGCAAGGCGTAGGTGGGCAGTTGCACGCCTTCGCTGGTGAGGGTCTGGTAATCGCGGATCACCTCGGCATGCCGTGCTCGCGCCTTGAGCGCACCCAGGCGGTCGATGCGCCAGCGGATGACATCGTCCTTGGCTGTGGCGTCGGGAGCCCAGCGGCTGATCAGTTTGTCGTAGTCCTGCAGGGCACGGTCTGCGATGACGTAGCGTTCTTTTTCTGTACGCGTGGCGAACTCGGCCATGCGCACACGCTCGGCGGCAAGGTCGCCTTCGAGGCGGCGCTGGGTGACGGCGTCCACCAACCCCGGGCGCTTGGCCGAGAGGCGCAGTGCTGGCTCCGGCAGCCGAGCCTTTTGCAGGGCAACGATGTATTCACGGGCCACTTCGGGCTTGTCACCGGCGCGGATAAAGGCTTGGTCGAATTCGAATAGCGCGTCGTAGTTCAAACCGGCACGTGTCAGCGCATACCCCAGGGCCATGCGGCGGTTGGGGTCATTGGGTTGGGCCGCCACCAGCGTGCGCAGGCGTTGCACCGCCTCGTTGGCTTTGCCGCCATCGGCCTGGGTGAGGGCCTGGCCCAGTTGCAGGTCGACGTTATGGGGTTCACGCAGCAACGCCTGGCGATAGACCGCTTCGGCTTGAGCCCACTGCTTTTGATTGCGATAAGTGCGCGCCACCGTGGCGAGTGCCTGGGTGGTGAGGTTGCGATGCTTGCCTTGCGCCTCGTACACCTTAAGCACTTCTGCGTCTTGCCCGGCCCAGCCGGCGATCACCAGGTGGTCGTTGACCTGGCCTGGGGTCTGGCGTTCGGCGGAGAGTTGGCGCAGTTGGGTCAGCGCCGGCGTGAAGTGGCCGTTGCGGGCCTGGATGATCAGGGCGTCGTAGGCTGGGTCGGCAAACGCAAGGCCTGGAACCAGCAACTGGCTGCACAGGGCGGCCCCGATAAGCAGACGCAACCGGCCGGAGGCACTGTAGGGGTGGTTTCGCAGCATATCGTGAGCTTCCTTACACACGGAAAGCCTTAACGATAGGTGATCCTGAGCGAAACGCATCAGGGTGTCGGCGTCTCGGGACCCGACCTAGCTTTCCTGTAGGAACTATCTCTTAGCGAAGTAGGGGGAAGTGCAATTCAGAACAATTGTTCAGAATTGTGCGAGCGCGATTTTTTGCCCTCACACAAAACGAATGTGGGAGCCGGGTTTGTGTGGGAGCCGGGCTTGCCCGCGAGGCAGGCACCGCGGTCGTTCAGCCAGACCGGGGCGATGCTATCGCAGGCAAGCCAGCTTGTATGCTAGGACTTGAAGGGAGGAGAAGGGACAAAGCCCGATTCTGACTGT